>NZ_NHPG01000102.1:0-28768 GCF_002252965.1 Halorubrum sp. Ea1 | reverse complement strand
GCCACGACGAGCACGGCGGCGACCCGCCCCGAGAGGAGTTCCACGAGGACCCGGTCGGGCACACGCGGGCGACCGCCGACATGACGGTCGGCCAGCTGGTCGAGGGGTACGGCGACGCCGGGATCGGCGCGGCGTCGGTCAACGAGGCGGGCGACGTGCTGGCGGAGATGTTCGCGAACGAGGACTGCACGGTCTTCCTCTCGCTGGCCGGAGCGATGGTCCCGGCGGGGATGCGCCGGATCGTCTCCGACCTGATCCGCGACGGCTACGTCGACGCGCTGGTGACCACGGGCGCGAACCTCACCCACGACGCCATCGAGGCGATCGGCGGGAAACACCACCACGGCCGGACTCACGACCCGGAGAAGAGCCTCCGCGAGCACGACGAGGGGCTCCGCGACGAGGGCGTCGACCGCATCTACAACGTCTACCTCCCGCAGGAGCACTTCGCGGCGTTCGAGGGCCACCTCCGCGAGGAGGTGTTCCCGGCGCTCGAGGCCGACCCGGACGCCGAGGGCGACGGCGCCGTCTCCATCGCCGACCTCGCGCGAGAGCTCGGTCGCGCGAACGCCGCGGTCAACGACCGCGACGACGTGGCCGAGGACCCAGGCGTCGCCGCCGCGGCCTACGAGTGCGACGTCCCCGTCTACTGCCCCGCTGTGCAGGACTCCGTGCTGGGACTGCAGGCGTGGATGTACGCGCAGACGGCCGACTTCACGCTCGACGCCCTCGCCGACATGACGGAGCTGACCGACCTCGCGTTCGAGGCCGACGACGCCGGCTGCCTGCTCGTCGGCGGCGGCGTCCCGAAGAACTTCACCCTCCAGACGATGCTCGTCACCCCGCGGGCGTACGACTACGCCGTCCAGATAACGATGGACCCGGAGGCGACCGGCGGGCTCTCCGGCGCCACCCTCGAAGAGGCCCGGTCGTGGGGGAAGCTGGAGAAGGACGCGCGCAACGCCTCCGTCTACGGCGACGCGACCGTCATGCTGCCGATGCTCGTCGCCGCCGCCCGCGAGCGCGTGGAGTAGTCACGACAAATAGTAATTACATGTAATTAGATTTTTCACCCGGGAGCCACTGATCTGGCGTAATGGCCGACTACACTACCATCTCGCTGCGGAAGGAGTTCGTCGCCGACGTCGAGGAGTACATCGAGGACGAGCCGTTCGGCTCCGTGAAGGAGTTCGTGAAACACGTCGTCGTCCAGGAGATGGAGTCGGACGACGAGATCAGCGAGGCGGAGGCCCGCCGGATCGGCAAGCGGCTCCGGGACCTGGGGTACGTGGACTGATGAGCGTCGCCGACGGCGTTCCGGTCGACGTGCCCGGAGGCGTGTCGCGGGCGGACGCGGTCCTCGCCGGCATGCCGCTGCTGTTCGCCGGCGGGTACGGCGCCGCGTCGGCGATGGTCGAGGGGTGGGTGGTCCCGACCGCCGCCGCGGCGCTGGCGTGCGCGCTGCTGATGCTCGACGCGCTCGTCCGGAACCCGCCTCAGTGAGCGGGGCACCGACGCCGGCCCGTTAGTTCCTCGGTTCCAGCCCGGCCGCCTCGGCCAGCAGCGCGTGCGACTCCAGCGCGTCGCCGTGGTCGGGGACTGCGTGCTGGATCATCACCTCGTCGACGCCGGCTCGGTCGGCCAGCTGTTCGAGGATCCCCGATATCGTCTCCGGACTCCCGGAGACCGACCGCGGCCACTCGTCGTCGTCGAGCGTCGCGGGCGTCGGCTCCGGGGCCCCGCCGAGCTCGTCGACCGCCTCAGCGACGGACGGCGTCGAGTCCCCGAGGTCGCCGCGGCGCATCCGCCGGAAGGTCGCCTCCGCGGGCGCTCGGCGACGGGCCGCGGCCGCGTCGGTCTCGGCGGCGACCGCGTTGACCGCGACCATCCCCGTCGGCTCGTCTGGGCCGGCAGGGAGCGCGCCGGGCTCGAACGCCTCGCGGTAGGACGCGAACGCACGCTCCGCGAATCCGGGCCTGATGAACCCGGCGAAGCAGTACCGAAGCCCGAGTTTCCCGGCGATCTCGCCGCTCGCCGGGCTCGACCCGAGCACCCACGGAACGGGGGGACCGTCCCCGGAGCGGGGGACGTCGAGGTCGGCGTACTCGTGGCCGTCGGGGTAGGCGTCGTAGAGGTGGCTCACGAGCGCGCGGACCCGTTCCTCGTGGTCCTCGTTCGGACTCTCGACGCGGCGGCTCGTCCCGAGCGCGCGGTCCGCGGCCGGCGGCCCGTTCGCTCGGCCGACGCCGACGTCGACGCGGCCCGGCGCGAGCCCGTCGAGCGTCCCGAACGACTCGGCGACTTTGAACGGGCTGTAGCGATTCAAGAGGACGGCCCCGCTGCCGAGCCGGATCGCGTCGGTCGCCGCCGCGAGCCGTCCGAGGAGCACCTCCGGGGTCGTCCCCGCGAGGCGGTCGGTCCTGCCGTGGTGTTCGGCGACCCAGAAGCGCGAGTAGCCGAGCCGCTCCGCCTGCTCGGCGGCCGCGACCGTGTTCGCGAAGGCGTCGGCGGCGGTCCCGTCCGCGGGGACCGGAGAGAGGTCGACGACGGAGAGGTCCATGCCACGGCTCGGCGACCGCCGGTAGTAAGCGTTCGGCCGGCGGCGGAATCGTGGGGGTCGGACGACCCGCCGCGACCGGACCCGACACTACGGGATTCGAGCGGAATGGAGAGATCGAGAAAGCGTCGTCGTCAGTTGTCGCCGGTCTTCGACTGCCACGCGTAGTCGCGGCGCTTCGCGGACTTACCGAAGCCGCAGGAGGAGCAGCGCTCCTTCTTGACGTGGTAGGACTTCTCGCCGCAGCGGCGGCACTTCACGTGAACCGTCTTGTTCTTCTTCCCCTGAGAGGGCGTTCCGGAGCCGGTCATGCTTTGATGGTGACGACGTTATCGCCGCGTATAATCGTTGTGTCTTCGATCGCGACGGCGAACTCCGCGTCGAGATCGTCGTCGACGCGGTCGCCGACGTCGTCCTCCGGCTCGATGACGACGTTCATGTGCTGGTCGTAGCCGGCCAGCACTCCGTAGTAAGTCGTCCCGTCCTTCAGGTGTACCGTCACCGGGTCCTCGAGCGACGCTTCGAGCACGTCGAGGGGTCGTCCACTCATTGTACGTATCGCCGCCCGTCGCAGTAATAAAAATACCGGGACGCGAGGAGGACAGATCGGGGTGAAAACCCGTTCACGTCGGTCGAGACTGTCGGGTACCGCCGTGTTACCGGCCGTCGCGGTGGGCCCCGAACCCCGGTGTTTTTAAGACGGGCTCCTGTATCTCGGGATACCACACTCCCGCGGGACACGGTGAGCCGACGTCGGCTCGGCCGTAGCGGGGCCTCAACGACGCGCGGTCGGACGTAGCGCTGACGGCTCCTTGCGGGGTTTCAGTGATGAACGCCGTACAGGCGTTCGATATACACAAACCATGGAAATCGAAATTGCGACACTCGGCGGTTACGAAGAGGTCGGTCGACAGATGACGGCGGTGCGAGCGGGCGACGACATCGTCATCTTCGACATGGGCCTGAACCTCAGTAAGGTCCTCATCCACGACAACGTGGAGACCGAGAGCATGCACAGCCTCGACCTGATCGACATGGGCGCGATCCCGGACGACCGCGTCATGAGCGAGCTGGAGGGCGACGTCCAGGCGATCGTGCCCACCCACGGTCACCTCGACCACATCGCGGGCATCCCGAAGCTCGCGCACCGGTACGACGCCCCGATCGTCGGCTCCCCGTACACGATCGAACTGGTCAAACAGCAGATCGCCGACGAGGGGAAGTTCCAGGTCGACAACGACCTCGTGAAGATGAAGGCGGGCGGCACGATGGCCATCGGCGACTCCGAGCAGGTCGAGATGGAGTTCGTCAACGTCACGCACTCGATCATCGACGCCATCAACCCGGTCCTCCACACGCCCGAGGGCGCGATCGTCTACGGCCTCGACAAGCGGCTGGACCACACCCCCGTCATCGGCGACCCGATCGACATGGACCGGTTCCGCGAGATCGGCCGGCAGGACGAGGGCGTCCTCTGTTACATCGAGGACTGCACGAACGCCGGCCGGAAGGGCCGGACCCCTTCCGAGTCGTACGCGAAGAAGCACGTCGAGGACACGCTGACCTCGATGGAAGACTACACGGGCGGGATCGTCGCCACGACGTTCTCCTCCCACATCGCCCGCGTGAAGACGCTCGTCGAGTACGCCCGCGAGATCGGCCGTCAGCCGGTCCTCCTCGGGCGCTCGATGGAGAAGTACTCCGGGACGGCCGAGCGGCTCGACTTCGTCGACTTCCAGGGCGACGTGGGCATGTACGGCCACCGGAAGTCCGTCGACCGCGCGTTCAAGCGGATCATGAAGGAGGGGAAGGGGAACTTCCTCCCCATCGTGACGGGCCACCAGGGCGAGCCGCGCGCAATGTTAACCCGCATGGGCCGCGGCGAGACCCCGTACGAAATCGACGACGGGGACAAGGTCGTCTTCAGCGCCAGCGTCATCCCGGAGCCCACCAACGAGGGCCAGCGCTACCAGAGCGAGCAGCTCCTCCGGATGCAGGGCGCGCGCCTCTACGACGACATCCACGTCTCCGGCCACCTCCGCGAGGAGGGGCACTACGAGATGCTGCAGGCGCTCCAGCCGCAGCACCTCATCCCCGGCCACCAGTCGCTGGAGGGCCGCTCGCCGTACGTGAGTCTCGCGAAGTCGCAGGGGTACAAGCTCGGTCGTGACATTCACGTCACGCAGAACGGGAGCGTCATCCAACTCGTCGAATGACGAGCGAGACGAAGGAGGCGCGGGTGCTGGACGCCATCCGCGAGCGGCGTGAACTGGTCAACGCCGCTATCGACGAAGAGCTGCCGGTACAGCACCCGGAGCGCCTCTACGAGGCGACACGGTACATCCTCGAGGCGGGCGGGAAGCGGCTGCGCCCGACGGTGGCGACGCTCGCCGCCGAGGCCGTCGCGGGCGTCGAGCCGATGAGCGTCGACTTCCGCGAGTTCGCCGCCCTCGACGGGACCGAAGTGGACGTGATGCGCGCGGCGGTCGCCATCGAAGTGATCCAGTCGTTCACCCTGATCCACGACGACATCATGGACGAGGACGACCTCCGGCGCGGCGTCCCCGCCGTCCACGAGCAGTACGACACGTCAACGGCGATCCTCGCCGGCGACACGCTCTATTCGAAGGCCTTCGAGTTCATGACGGAGACGGGCGCGGCCCCGGAGAACGGGTTGGAGGCGATGCGGATGCTCGCGTCTACCTGCACGGAGATCTGCGAGGGACAGGCGCTCGACGTCTCGTTCGAGTCGCGCGACGATATCCTCCCCGAGGAGTACCTCGAGATGGTCGAGCTGAAGACCGCGGTCCTGTACGGGGCGTCGGCGGCGACGCCGGCGATCCTGCTCGGCGCCGCCGACGACGTCATCGACGCGCTGTACGAGTACGGGATCGACTCGGGACGGGCGTTCCAGATCCAAGACGACGTGCTCGACCTGACCGTTCCCTCCGAGGAGCTGGGGAAACAGCGCGGCTCCGACCTCGTCGAGGGGAAGGAGACGCTGATCACCCTCCACGCGCGTCAAGAGGGCGTCGACGTCGACGGCCTCGTCGACGCCGACACCCCGGCCGAGGTCACGGAGTCGGCCATCGAGGACGCGGTGGCCGCCTTGGAGGAGGCCGGCTCCATCGCGTACGCTCGCGAGACCGCGGAGGACCTCACCGCGCGGTCGAAAGAGCACCTCGAACTGCTTCCCGAGAGCGGCTCGCGGAGCCTCCTCGAGGACCTCGCGGACTACCTGATCGTCCGCGGCTACTGAGCGGACCGGGCGGAAAGCGAGTCGGACGGCCGCGACCGGACCGCCGGCCGTCCGGCCACGATCCGGCGGCGTCCTCCGCAACGGACACCGCTTTATTCCCCGTCGCCTTCCTTCGACCGTGTCACGGTATCGAGACGTCGTCCTGTTTTTCACCCTCGCCACGCTCTGGGGCGGCTCCTTCGTCGCCATCGAGGTCGGCCTCGACTACTACCCGCCGGTGCTGTACGCCGCCTACCGGTTCGACGTGGCGGCGCTGGTGTTGGTGTCGTACGTCCTCCTGACGGAGACGGGACCGCTCCCCAGCACGCGCGGCGACTTCGCCGCCATCGGCTTCAGCGGGGGGCTCTCCGTCGCCGCCAACAACTCGCTGCTGTTCGTCGGACAGCAGTACACCACCAGCGGCATCGCCTCGATCACCTACAGCCTCGTGCCGATCGCGACCGCGGCGGTCGCGGCCGCCTGGATCGGCGGTTCTGACCTCGACGCGCGCGGCGCGTTCGGTGTGGTGCTCGCGTTTATCGGCGTCGGGCTCGTCGCCCAGCCGGACCCCGCGAACCTCGCCGGGGGCGTCACCATCGGGGTCGGGCTGATCTCGATCGGCGTGCTCGCGGTCGCGGTCGGCAGCGTCGGGCTCCGCACCGTGACGACGAGCTTCTCCAGCATCGCGCTCACGGGGTGGGCGATGCTGTTCGGCGCCACGCTGATCCACGGGCTCAGCGCCGCGCTCGGCGAGACCCAACGGCTCCCGGTCACGGAGCTTCCCGCGGTCGGTTCGCTGCTGTTCCTCGGCGTGATGTCCTCGGCCGTCGCGTACAGCATCTACTTCACGCTGCTCGACCGGCTGGGCCCGTTCGAGATCAACCTCGTCTCCTACGTCGTTCCGGTCGTCGCGACGGTCGCCGGTGCGGTCCTCCTCTTAGAGCCCGTGACGCCGCTGACGGTCGTCGGCTTCTTCGTCATCGTCGCCGGCTTCGCGCTCCTGAAGCGGCACGCGATCGCCGACGAGGTCCCGCGGCTCCTCTCGCGGGTCGGCGGGCTGTTCTGACGGGGCCGTCGCGACGACGGCGACGCGGAGGGGTCGCCGCCGACCTCAGCCGTCGAGCGCGGCGATGTCCTCGACGATCTCGACCGCGTGGTCCTCGGGCGAGACGCCCTCGTAGGCGAGGACGACGGTCCCCTCGCCGTCGAGCACGTACGTGTTCCGGAACACGCCGTCGAAGGTGTTGCCGAACATCTGCTTCTCGCCGTACGAGTCGTACGCGCTCGCGACCTCGCCGTCGGGGTCCGACAGCAGCGTGAACGGGAGGTCGTGCTTCTCGGCGAAGGGCTCCAACTCCTCGACGGGGTCGTCGCTGATCCCGACGACGGCGACGTCGGCCCCCTCGAAGGCGTCCCACTCGTCGCGGAACCCGCACGCCTCGGCGGTACAGCCCGGCGTGTCGGCGCGCGGGTAGAAGTAGACCACCGTGTACCGCGACCCGTCCGGGTCGACGGTGACGGTCGCGCCGTGCTGGTCGGCCAGCGTGATCGGGGGTGCGGAATCGCCGGGATCGAGCATACCTGCTGTCGTTTCGGCGGCGTCTTAGGGCGTTCGGTCCGGTCCACTTTTATCCGCTACTGTCATGCTAACGATATCGATGGTGTGGCAACCGACGCCGTACACGGCCCCGTTGCTCGTGGCGGCGCTCGCCTCCTTCTCCTTCGCCGCGTACGCCGCGAGGAGTCGGGGGCGAGGGGAGCGCGCGCTCGTCCGCGCGTTCGTCGGCGTCGCGCTCGGGAGCGGGGTCTGGTCGCTGGCGTACGCGGCCCAACTGTCGGCGACCGCGCTCGACGCGACCCTCTTCTGGAACCGGTTCGTCTGGGTCGGGACCGGGACCCTCGCGGTCGCTTGGCCCGCGTTCGTGCTCGCGTACGTCGACCGAACGTCGTGGCTCCGGCCGCGCCGGTTCGCCCTGCTCTGTCTCGTTCCCGCGGCCGTGGTCTCCGGCGCCCTCCTGATCGGTCCCGAGGCGCTGTTCTACCGCGACCCCTCGCTCGCCGACGTCGGCGGCTACCTCGTCGTGGAGTACGCCCCCACGCCGGAGCTCCTCGCGTTCGTGGCCTACTCGTACGCCGTGAACCTGGTCACCTTCGCCGTCCTCGGGTACGCGGCGCTCACCCGAGAGGGCGTGTTCCGCCGGCAGGCGGCGCTGCTGCTCGTCGCCGGCGTCGCACCGACGGTCGCCGGCGTCCTCGGCGTCTGGGGCGCGGTCGGGCCGACGTTCGTCGACCTGACGCCGGTGACGTTCGCCGCCACGTCCGGGGTGATCGGCTGGATCGTGTTCAGACACCGTCTCCTCGACCTCTCGCCGATCGCCCGCGATACCGTCTTCGCGAACCTCGCCGACGGGGTCGTCGTCGTGGACGCGACCGGCCGTATCGTCGACGTCAACGAGCCGGCGAGGGGACTGTTCCCGTCCGTCGCGGTCGGACGAGACGTCGTGGAGGCGTTCGACTCCGCCCCGGGCGTCGTCGAGGCGATGCGGGGAGCCCGGACCGAGTCGTCGCGCGAGGGCGAGTTCCGGGTGACCCTCACCGACGGGGAGAGTCACCGGTTCCTGACCGTGGACGCCCACGCGATCGACGGCGCTGACGCCGGAGCGCCGCCGCGTGACGGGGCCGGCGGCACCGTCCTCCTCTTCCGGGACGTCACCGAGCGGGAGACTCTCCAGCGCCGGTATCGGACCCTCATCGAGAAGTCGCCGAACGTCGTGGCCGTCTGCGGGACCGACGGTCTCGCCCGCTACGTGAGCCCGTCGATAGAGCGGCTGCTCGGCCACTCGCCCGCCGAGGTCGAGGGGCGACCGATCGTCGACCTCGTCCACCCCGACGACGAGTTGGAGTCGCAGCGCGCGTTCGAGCGGGCGTTCGAGACCGACGAGCCGCAGCCGCTCGACCACCGCATCGCCCACGCCGACGGGAACTGGCGCCGGTTCGAGACGACCGTCGAGCGCCTGTTCGACGACACCGAGGAGGTCGTGATCACCGCGACGGACGTGACGGAGAGCCGTCGGTACGAGCAGCGCCTGCAGGTCCTCAACCGCGTGCTCAGACACGACCTGAAGAACGACACGAACGTGATCGGCGGCTACGCCGACCTCCTGCGCGACCACGTCGACGAGGACGGCGGCGACTACTTGGACATCATCGACCGGAAGGTGGAGACGCTGACGCACCTCAGCGACCAGGCCCGCGAGATCGACGTGGCGCTCCACAACGAGGCCGAACAGACGCGGATCGACCTCGCGCGGCTGGTCGAGCGGCTCTCCGAGTCGCTCGAATCGTCGTTCCCGGACGCGACGGTGCGGGTCTCGACTCCCGACGCCGCCGTCGCGCACGCCGACGAACTCCTCGAGTCCGCCGTCCGGAACGTGCTGGAGAACGCCGTGGTCCACAACGACCGCGAGCGCCCGACCGTCGACGTCACGGTCGCGGCCGCCGGCGGCGGGTACCGGATCGAGGTCGCCGACGACGGCCCGGGGATCCCGCCGGTCGAGCGGGCGGTCTTCTCGGAGGCGCGCGAGACGGCGCTGGAGCACGCGAGCGGGCTGGGGCTCTGGCTCGTCCACTGGATCGTCACGGGGTCGGGCGGCGAGCTCGACATCGAGACGCGGGACCCGACCGGGACGGTGGTGCGGATGCGGCTCCCTGCGGCCGACGCCGACGGCGGGACCGCGGCCGAAGCAGACGCCGAGGACACTCCCGCGGCCGACGCCGACGGCGGGAATGTCGCCGGGGCAGACGGCGGAAGCTCCGCCGCGACGGACGTGCGCGACTAGCGCCGTCGCCGTCCCTCCGCAACCTCTTTGCGGTCGCTGGTCGAACCGACGGTCATGAGTCACGGATCCCTGGACGAGGACGCGGTCGAGAGCTACCGGGAGGCCGGCGCGGTGTTGGTCGAGGCGACGAACGAGGCCCGCGAGATGGTCGAGCCGGGGCGGTCGCACTTGGAGGTCGCCGAGTGGACGGAGGACTTCGTCCGCGAGCAGGGAGCCGGGCTCGCGTTCCCCGTCAACATCAGCGTCGATCCCGAGGCGTCGCACGCCACCCCGACCCGGGACGACGACACGGAGTTCGGCGAGGAGATGGTGTGTCTCGACGTCGGCGTCCACGTCGACGGCTACATCGCCGACGCCGCGGTGACCGTGGACCACTCCGGGAACCCGGAGCTCGTCGAGGCCGCCGAGATGGCGCTGGAGGCCGCGGTCGACGAGGCCGGTCCGGGCGTCGAGGTCGGCGTCGTCGGCGCGGCGATCGAGGACGTGATCCGGGGGTACGGCTACACCCCCGTCCTGAACCTCTCCGGCCACGGCGTCGAGCGCTACGACGCCCACACGGGACCGACGGTGCCGAACCGGGGGGTCGACCGCTCCGTCGAGCTAGAGCCGGGGCAGGCGGTCGCGATCGAGCCGTTCGCCACCGACGGCCGCGGGAAGGTCGGCGAGGGGACCGACGAGGAGATCTTCGAGCGACAGGGGTCGGCGAGCGTGCGCGACCGCCGCGCGCGGCAGGCCTTAGAGGAGATCGAGGCGTTCGACGACCTCCCGTTCGCGGCGCGGTGGCTGGAGGGCGACCGCGTCGAGATGGCGTTGCGGCGGCTCAAGCAGGCGGGCGCGGTCAAGGGGTACCCCGTCCTGAAGGAGGCCGACGACGCCTTGGTGAGCCAGGCGGAGCACACCCTGCTGATCACCGAGGACGGCGTCGAGGTGACGACGGCCGGGATCCACGGCTTCGACGACTGATGGACCGGATCTACGCCCCGTGGCGGATCGAGTGGGTCGAGCGCGAGTCGGACCCGATCGACGGCTGCCCGTTCTGCGTCCTGCCGGACCGCGAGGACGCCCGCGAGGCGCGGATCGTCGCCGAGAGCGAGCGCAACTACGTCCTCTTGAACAACGCCCCGTACAACCCGGGCCACGCGATGGTGATCCCGGACGAGCACGTCGAGGATCCGACCGACCTCGACGACACGACCCTCCTCGACCACGCACGGTTGAAGTCGGCGACGCTGACGGCGTTGCGCCACGACGTCGACCCCGACGGCGTGAACACGGGCCAGAACCTCGGCGGGGCCGCCGCCGGGGGGTCGATCGACCACCTCCACACTCACGTCGTCCCGCGGTGGAACGGCGACACGAACTTCATGCCCGTGACCGGCGAGACGAAGGTTATCGTGGAGGCGGTCGACCGCACGTACGGGCACCTCCACGCCGGCTTCGCCGCCGGCGACGACGTGGTCGATCCGGGCGACCCCGAGGCCGGCGAGGCGGTCGAGCTCGACTTCGACAGCTGAGGCGACGGCGATCCAGTATTTAAATAGCCGTGAATGATGGCGAAGATTATTTTATAAATGACGGAGGCGGCGGCGCGCCCCGGTGAGCGGCCGACAGGCCGCGAGCCGACGGTGCGAGGTCGTCGGGCGAAGCCCGACTGCCAGAGAATCTCCGATTCTCGCTGGACGCGGTGAGCGCTCGCAGAGCGCGAACCGCGAGGCTGGGGAGGTGTGAGGTGCTGTGCGGTATAGGTGGGACTCAAAAGGGCAGCCGGTGAGGCGGACGGAGGCGTTCACGAGAGCTCCGCTCTCGTGAGCCAATCAGAACGCGAAGCGTTCTGATGACGATGCAAGGACCGCAAGGAGCGAGTGAAACGAGCGACTGAGGACCGTAGCGAGCGTGCGTCCGCCTCACCGGTTGGGGCTTTGGAAGTGTTCACCGCAGCAACGCCGACCATTTATAAACAGTCGACAGCAACACCACGCTCCGACCTGTAAACGACTTTCCTCGCGACGTACTACACCTACTCCTCGATGCGCGTCAGTACACCAGCTCCCCGGAGATGAACTTCCGGGTGCGCTCGTCCGACGGGTCTTCGAAGATCCGCTCGGTCGGGCCGACCTCGGTGACACCGTCGTCGAGCAGCACCGCGACTCGGTCCGCGACGCGCTCCGCCTGATGCATGTCGTGCGTCGCCACGACGACGCCGATCCCGCGGTCGCGGGCCTTCGCCATCGCGTCCTCGATGACGGCGGTGTTCCGCGGGTCGAGGTCGGAGGTGGGCTCGTCTAAGAGGAGGACGTCGGGGTCGTACGCCAGCGCCCGGGCGAACGACACCCGCTGCGCCTCGCCGCCGGAGAGCGAGTCCGCCCGCTGGGTCGCCTTCTCGGAGAGCCCCACCACGTCGAGCGCGTCGCCGACGGCGTCGGCGGGCTCGTGCAGCCCGACGAGCGAGCGGAGCTGGGCCTGAAGCCGGTCCGCCCACGGGCGGCGGATCCGCAGGCCGTACTCGACGTTGCGCGCGACGGGCGCGTCGAAGAGGCTCGCCTCCTGGAACACCATCCCGACCCGCCGGCGCAGTGCGAGCCGCTCCGACTCCTCGGCGGTCCACACGTCGGTGCCGTCGAGCGCGACGGCGCCGTCGTCGGGTTCGAGCGAGAGCGCGAGCGTCCGGAGCAGGGTCGTCTTGCCGACGCCGGACGGACCGATCACCGCGACCACCTCTCCGGAGTCGACGGTCAGCGAGAGATCGCGGAACACCGGCCCGTCGCCGTACGAGCGGGAGACGTTCCGGAGCCGGAGCATCAGCGGTGCACCCCCTGATCGCCGAGCCGGATCACGACGGCGTTGACCGTCAACACGAGCGTGACGAGGACGGCGCCGAGTATCATCGCGGTCTCGTACTGCCCCTGTCTGGCCTCGAGCTGGATGGCGGTCGTCAGCGTCCGCGTCTTCGATATCCCGTCCGCGCCGGTGATGTTGCCGCCGACGATGAGCACGGAGCCGACCTCGCTGATAGCGCGGCCGAATCCCGCGAGGATCGCGGTGGCGATACCGTACCGGGCCTCCTTGAGGACGACGAGCGCCACGTCGACGCGCGTGCCGCCGAGCACGCGGGCGGCGTCGCGGACGTTCTGATCGACGCCGGAGATCGCCGCGAGGCTGATCGCCGTGATCGGCGGCGTCGCGAGTACGAACTGCGACATGATCATCGCCTGCTTCGTGAAGACCAGATCGAGCGCGCCGAGCGGTCCCTGGTTCGAGACGGCGAACAGCACGAGGAGGCCGACGACGACGCTCGGGAACCCCATCCCGGTGTTGATCACGGACTTCGCGAACTGCTTGCCCGGGAAGTCGGTGAATCCCATCACGACCGCGATCGGGATGCTGAACAGCGTGCTCAGCGCCACCGCCGTGAGGCTCACGTACAGGGAGACGTAGATGATGCTCCAGACGTACCCGTCCCTGAACGGAAGGTCGAGGAGGGCCGGGAGGTCAGCGGCGACTGGTCCCCCGAGGAGGGCCGGGAGGTCAGCGGTAACCGGGCTCCCGAGAACGATCGGCAGCAGCGGTGCGACTGATTCGAGCGGCACGCTCACCCGTCGGTGGAGTTCCCACTCCAACCTTCCGGAACGTACTGCTGGAAGTCAGGGCTCTCGGAGACCGCCCTGGGGAAGAACAGCTGCTCTCCGTTCATCTGGTAGTCGGCGATCGCCTCTTGGGCCCCGGGGCTGGTGATCCAGCCGATGTACGCCATCGCGAGGTCGTAGTTGGCGTTGTCGTGGACGCCGGGGTTGACGGCCATGATCCCGTAGGGGTTCGCGAGGATCTCCGGGCCGTCCTCGATCGGCCCCTGCACGAGGATCGTCAGGTCGATCTCCGAGCGCTGCGAGATGAACGTGCCGCGGTCGGAGAGCGTGTACGCGCCCTGCTGGTTGGCGTTGTTGAGCGCCTCGCCCATCCCGGCGCCGATCTCCTGGTACCAGTCGCCGCCGGGGTCGGTCCCCGCGGCCTCCCAGAGGTTCAGCTCCTTGGTGTGCGTGCCGGAGTTGTCACCGCGGGAGACGAACGGGGCCCCCGCCTCGGCGATCGCCGTGAGCGCCTCGGTCGCCGAGTCCATCCCCCGGATCCCCGCCGGGTCGCCCTCGGGCCCGACGATCACGAAGTCGTTGAACATCAGGTCCCGGCGGTTGACTCCGTACCCGTTCCGCAGGAACTCGTCTTCGAGCCCGCGGGCGTGGACCATCACCACGTCGGAGTCGCCGTTCCGGGCCGACTCGAGGGCCGCGCCCGTCCCCTGCGCGACCGCGTCGACGGTCACGCCGTACATCTCCTCGAAGTCGCCGTGGATCGCGTCGAGGAGCCCCGTGTCGTATGTGCTCGTCGTGGTCGTGAGCGTCAGGGCCTCGCCGGCCACGGCGGCCCCGCCGCCGGTCTGCTCTTGGCTCCCCCCCAACTGCGCACAGCCGGCGGTGCTCGCGACAGCCCCTGCGCCGAGCGCGGCGACGAACCGTCTTCGATGTATCGACATAGACACACCGATGGACTGATAGGTAATATAATTTCTGCACGCGGATAACCGCGATCGGTTACTCGCTCCCGCACGGAGCGATCGAGGTGCGCCGGTGAAGCCGAGCCGGTGTCCGATCGCGCCCCGAGATCGGTCGGAATCGGAGGGGAAGACGACTGGAACCGGTTACGTCGCCGTCGGGGACGCCGGCGTACCGGGAGGGAAAGCGCCAACACCCCCCGGGACGACGGTGTCGACATGGACGAAAGCGGCGACGAGGGCGCCGCCGAAGGGAGCGCCGCCGGCGCGGGCCGCGGCAGCGCGGCGCTCATCGAGGGCGACGCCGAGTTCGACGGGCGGGACGCCGCGCTCCTCCGGGCGGTCCACGAGGCGGGCTCGGTCGCGGGCGCGGCCGCGGAGCTGGGGCGTTCGCGGGCCCGAGCGCTCTCGCGGATAGAGCGCCTAGAGGAGGCGTTCGGCCGGTTGGTCGAGCGCCGGCGCGGCGGCTCGGGGGGCGGCGGCAGCCGGCTCACCGACGCCGGGCGCGAGCTGCTCGACCGCTACGACCGACTGCAGGCCGTGCTCGCCGCGACCGCGAGCGTGCCCGAGACGGTGCTCGACGGGACGGTCGCGAGCGTCGACGGCGAACTGGCCGACGTCGACACCGCGGTCGGCACGCTTCGGGGGCTCCACGATAACGCGACCGTCGGCGACGCGGTGCAGGTCAGAGTCGGCGCCGACGCGGTGACGATGCACTCGGGGGACGCCGACATCGACCCGGACGCGACGAGCGCGCGGAACCGGCTCCGAGGGACGGTCGTCGACATCGACGCGGGCGAGACGGTCTGCACGGTTCGCGTCGCGGTCGAGGGCACGGCGTTCCACGTGCTGGTCACCGCCGAGAGCGCGTCCCGGCTGGCGCTCACCGAGGGCGACGACGTGTCGGTGCGGTGGAAGGCGACGGCCACCCGGCTGGTGAGACACGCGACGACCGCCGGCTCCGCCGAGCCGTCGCGGGACTGACACCGGACGGGCCGGAGCGGTCACTCCTGCCTGGATCGCTTCCAGGCCGGGTAAAGCTCTATCACGGCGATCAGGCTGAGCGCGACGCCGACGGCGATCATCAGTGCGTCCGGGTCGATATCGTCCATACCCCAACGTGGGGGCGTAAACGTGTAATCGTTTGCCACGATTCGAGGAGCGACCGGTCCGCGCGCGGCGACCGGTCTCCAGTTCGGTACGGGTCGCGACGGCCGACCGATCGCGGCCGCGGCGCGCTTCGGGGAACGAAGACGTATGTGCGCGAGCGTCCAAAGGTCGTCATCATGCCCGCGACAGACGACGAACGCGACGACGGGAACGATCGACTGTTCGCAGTCGTCATGATCGCGCTCTCGGTGCTCATCTTCCTCGCCGTCCGCAGGTCGGAGCGCGAGCGCTCCGACTAAGGCGTCCGCGGCGAGAGCGCGACGACAGAGCCGCCGAATCCGGGTCGTTCGTTCTCGCTGACGGGAACTGATTTACATGTACGCACCCTACTAAGTCTGTGAGCGACTCAACTGAGGACACGGCGGTCGAAGCCGCGGAAGGAATCGGTACCGACGGTCTCACTCCCGCGGTGCTGGCATCGGTCGGCTCGGTCGCACTCGCACTGTACTTCTACTACGTGCGCGGCGACAAGCAGCGCGGCCAGTTCGTCGGCTTCTGGCCCGTCACGATACTCGGACTGGCGTCCTACTTCAAGCTGGAGGAGATCCGGCAGATGCTGGCGGACGACGAGTAGTTTCGCACTCAGGCCCGTCCCGATCGGCGTCGGGACCGAAACGGAGTATAAAAGCGGCGAACCGACGGCGTCGGACCCCGGCTCCGACCCGCGGACGCGAGCGGCTTTTTCTGACAACGCCTCAGCGAAGACGCGGCCGCGCGGCGCGGGCGGAACCGGTCCGACCCGGGCGTTCTTTGCGCTCCGCTTCGAACGTGAGACATGGATCCGACCGACATCGACGCGGTCCTCGTCGCGGGCGCCACCGGCGGAACGGGCCGAGAGGTGCTGCGGCGAGTCGGACGGCAAGTGGACACCGTTCGCGCGCTCACGCGGTCCGCGGGCGCCACCGCCGACCTCCGGGCGGCCGGCGCGGACGAGGTCGCGGTGGACGACCTCCTCGACCCGTCCGACCTGGCCGCGGCCGTCGAGGGGGTCGACGCCGTCATCAGCGCCGTCGGGAGCACCAGCTCGACCGTCCGGAGCGGCCCGCCGTTCGTCGACGGGGCCGGGAACCGAGCGCTGGTGGAGGCGGCGGTCGACGCCGGCGTCGACGCGCTCGTGATGGAGTCGGCGATCGGCGTCGGCCCCGAGCCGTCGAGCCCGCTCGCGTCCGCCTTCGACGCGTTCATCGGTCCGTTACAGGAGGCCAAGGGCGAGGCGGAGGCCGCGCTCCGCGACGCGCCGATCCGACACACGGTCCTCCGCCCCGGAATCCTAACGAACGGCCGGCGGACGGGGCTCGTCACGACGGCCGAGCCGGGGGCGAGGCTGTGGGGAACCGTCTCGCGTGCCGACGTGGCGTGGCTCATGGCCGCGGCGCCGACGACCGAGGGCGCGGCGGACCGGACGTTCGAGGTCGTCTCCACGCCCCGGTTCCCCGACCGCGGCGTCGACGTGAACTGGACGTTACCGCGGTGACTCCGGGCCTCGCTGCCGTCACGGCGCACCGGGGCGGCGGTAACGATTATAACCCGGCCGTGAGTAGTGACAACGTATGACACACGACGTGCCGACCGAAGAGACCCGGGGGCGTCGGTGGTGTGAGACCTGCCGTATCAGCGTCGAGCCGGTCGCGGGCGACCGCGGTCTCGAGTGTCCGAGCTGCGGCGAGTCGCTCTGAGGGCGCCGACCCGCCGCGGGCCGCTCGGAGAAGACACGCAGAGACGTCTCACGCCTCCTCGCTGGCGTCGAAGTAGCCGTTGAGCAGTTGCGGGACGACGACTCCGACCGTCAACAGCGCTCCGATCAGGACGGTGTCGCTCAGTTCCGTGAGGACGCGGCCGCCGTAGGCCAGCGCCAGTCCGGCGGCCATACACAGGAGGATGACGGCGTTCTCGCGGGAGAGCATGCGGTCGGCCTTCGGCGTCCGGGTAAAAATCCCCTGTGACCGCTACTTGCCCCAGAAGGGGTCCCGCTTCCGCTTCGTGTCGAGATACGCCGAGAGCGCCTCGCGCTCGTCGGCGGTGATCTCCTCTTTCAGCTCCTGTTCGAGGATCTTCGCGTGCTTCTCGGGGACCTCGGTCCAGAGGGTGTCGCCCTCCTCGATTCCGCGCCCGACCGTGGGCCCGTCGATAGCGATGCTGACGCGCTCGCCGGCGCGCGCCTCGTCGACGTCGTCGCCCTGCTTCTGGATCCCGGAGAGCTGCCCGACGCGATCGAACTCGTTGCCCTCGAACATCCCGACGTTGCGGTTGTTCTGGACCGTGCCGGAAATGACCTCGACGCCGACGACCGCGGGGTCGTTCTGGCGGAACGTGTGGTCGGGGAGAATGCGGAAACGCGCGGGCCGGACGACCTTGTCCAGCACCGTCTCCTGTTGGGCGCGCTGGCGCTCCTCGACGAACGTCTCGTAGTCCTCGATCAGCTGGTAGATGACGTCGTTCGTGAACAGCTTCACGTCGGCGTTCTCCAGCTCCGTCTCGGCGTTCGCCAGCAGGTCGACGTTGAAGCCGAGGATCGCCTTGTGCTCGTCCTGGTTCGCGGTCTCGGCCACGGCGATGTCGCGGGGCGCGATGTCGCCGACCTCGGCGCGCAGGATTGGCACCTCCGCCTCGCGGAGCGCGTTCGCCATCGCCTCCAACGAGCCGAGCGTGTCGGCCTTGACGACGACGCCGTCCTCGGCGGTCTCTACCTCGATCTCCGCGAGCTCGGCTTTCACCTCCTCGACGACCTCCGCCTCCGGTCGGTCGCGGACGACCCGGACCGGCGCGCCGGCCATCGCCCGGTCGAGGTCCGGCGCCGCGATCTTCACCCCGGCCGCGGCGCCGACCTCGGCCACCTTCTCGAACTGCTTCTCGGTGCGGATCTCCTCTAAGGGCCGCGGCTGCAACAGCGCGCGGATCTCGGTGACGATCGGCTCGTCCTGTCCGCCGACGACGATCCGGTCGCCGTTGCGCACGACGCCGTCGTACACCACCGTGTCGATGGTGGCGCCGAAGCCGCGCTCGTCTTTCACTTCGAGGACCGTCCCCTCGCCGGCCCCAAAGACGTCGATCGCCATCTCCTCTTTCATGAAGCGCTGGGAGAGACCCATCAGCACCGTGAGGAGGTCGGGGACCCCCTCGCCCGTGATCGCCGAGAGGGGGACGACGCCGATGTTCTTCTGGAAGTCCTGCACGCGCCAGTAGAGGTCCGCGGAGAAGCCGGCGTCGGAGAGCTGGCCGATGATCTCGTAGAGGTTCTCGTTGAGCATCGACTCGGCGCGCTCCGACTGCGCCTGCAGGCTCTTCTGGATCGGCTGGCCGTCCTGCGGGTTCCACCCCGGCGTCGTGTCCACCTTGTTGGCGGCGACGACGAAGGGAGTGCCGGTGCGCCTGAGGATGTCGATCGCCTCCTCCGTCTGCGGCTGGAAGCCGTCGTTGACGTCGACGACGAGCACCGCGATGTCGGCGAGCGCGCCCCCGCGGGCGCGCAGCGTCGAGAAGGAATGGTGGCCCGGCGTGTCGATGAACAGGAGACCGGGGAGGTCGAAGTCGGTCGGGTCGATGAGCTCGCCCGCCATCCCGGAGATGGTGTCGAGCGGGATGTCCGTCGCCCCGATGTGTTGGGTGATCGCGCCGGCCTCGCCCTCGCTGACGGCGGAGCCGCGAATCGTGTCGAGCAGGCTCGTCTTGCCGTGGTCGACGTGACCCAACACGGCGACGATCGGCGTCCGAAGGGTGTCCGCGTTTGTGTGGTCGGTCATAGGTGATCGCCCCGAGAAGGTCGGTTACCCGGTATTCCGCCCGGGCGTCAGTTAAGCCTTTCAAAATGCGACCGGCCGTTTCGCCCCGATCCGGGCCCGTCCCGCGTCGGCGTCCGCCGCCCGGCGACCGCCGTCCAGTGTCAGGCGATCGATGTCCGCCGGTCAATGGCCGTCGCCCGATGTCCGCCGGTCAGCGTCCGTCGCCCGTCGGACGCCCCCGTGGCGTTTAAGACCGTTGCCACGGACGGTGAGGACATGGTAGACATCCTCGCGGAGAACCTCTCCGGGAAGGCGGTGATGAGCTCGGACGGGACCGAACTGGGCGACCTGTACAACATCACGATGGACCTGAAGTCCGGGGAGCTGAACGACCTGCTCGTCAGCCCGCACGAGCACCTCAGCCCCGAGCGCTCCGGGTTCGACGTCGACGAGATGGGCCGACTGAAAGTGCCGGTCGGGAACGTGAAGGCGGTGAAGGACTACATCGTCGTCGCCCGCTGATGGAGGTCCTCGACACCTCGGCGTTCATCCACGAGTACACCACCGACGACGACGTCGTCTCGGTGCCCGAAGTGCACGAGGAGCTCAATGGCGAAGGGGCGCTCCGCTTCGACGCGATGGAGGGGTCGGGGATGACGATCCACGTCCCGGCCCCGGAGGTCATCGACAACGTCCGGCGCGCCGCGCGCGGCTCGGGCGACGACGCGGAGCTGTCCGACACCGACACGCGGCTGATCGCGACCGCGCTCGAACTGAGCGCGACGCTGGTCACCGACGACTACGCGATGCAGAACGTCGCCGAGCGGCTCGACCTCGACGTCGAACCCATCGCCAGAGACGGGATCACGGAGGAGCGCGAGTGGCGCTTCCAGTGCGTCGGCTGCAACCGCACGTTCGACGAGAACAAGGAGCGGTGCCCGATCTGCGGGAGCGACCTGACCCGAAAGAACCCGGCGTGACCGGGCTCGGCCGACCGATAGAGGGTGCTATTCTCTCGCATTCGACCGACCGATTGAACAGGCGGCCCGCCGACCTCCCGACGTGAACGCATTCGAGACGATCTCGTCGGACGCGCTCCGGGCCGGCCGGGCCGACGCGCTCGACGACGCGGTCGCGAGCGCGCTGACCGCTCACCCGCTGGACGGAATCGAGACCGAGTACCCGCACTACCAGGGAGCGGTGGAGGGGCCGGACGCGCCGCCGCGCCCCTCTGAGAAGCACCCGGCCTTCTACGGCTGCTTCGACTGGCACTCGGCGGTCCACAGCCACTGGGCGCTCGTCCGGCTGCTGCGGGTCGCCTCGGACCACCCGGACGAAGGTGAGATCGCGACCGTCGTCGACGGGCGGCTGACACCCGAACACGTCGCGGGCGAGGTGGAGTACCTCGACGCGAATCCGAGCTTCGAGGAGCCGTACGGCTGGTCGTGGCTGCTGCGGCTCGCCGCCGAGTTGCGCCTGTGGGACGACTCCCGCGCCGACGCGTGGCGCGAGACCCTCCGCCCCCTCGAAGACCGGGTTCGCCGGGGGACCCTGGAGTCGTTCCTCGGCGTCGACCGCCCGCACCGCGTCGGCACCCACGGCAACACGGCGTTCGCGCTCGCCGGAGTCCTCGACTACGCGCGGGTCGTCGGCGACGCGGAGCTCGAACGCGAGGCCGAGACGACGGCGAGCCGACTGTACGCGGACGATTCGGCCGGCGTCGTGGGCGCGGAGCCCGTCGGGTGGGACTTCGTCTCGCCCGCCTTGACCGAGGCGGACCTCATGCGCCGGGTCCTCGCCCCCGACCCGTTCGCGGCGTGGCTCGACGGGTTCCTCCCGGACCTCACGGGGGCGCCGCACGACGCGCTGCTGACGCCCGTCGACGTCGAACCGGACGAGGGCGACGGCGCCGCGATGCACCTGATCGGGCTCAACGTCTCCCGCGCGTGGTGTCTCGCGGGACTGGCCGACGCGCTTTCGGGGCGGGAGGGGCCGGCGGCGACCCGACTGCGGGAGCCGCTGGACGCGGCGGCGCGCCGGCACGCCGAGGCGGGGGCCGCGGACGTGCTCACCGACGACTACGCGGGCTCGCACTGGCTCTCCTCGTTCGCGGTGTACCTGCTGACGCGGAACGAGGGCGGGATCGCGCCGGGGACGGCTTAGCTGATTGAGGCGCTAAGCCCCCTTCCTCAGCGAGCGACCAACGGGAGCGAGCAGGGAGGGGATACAGCGCCGCACAGTTCTCAAACACCTTCGACGCTCGGCTCACAGGCCAACGCTTCACCAAAACTATCATACGTATAACGTGCATACCACGCATTACGGTGAAACGGAAGACAATCACCATCCGGGAGGACCAAGACGAGTGGATAGAGGACCAACACCTCAACCTCTCGTCGTTCGTTCGAGAGCAGTTGGACGAACTCATCGAGAAACGAGAGTAACGGATGTACTACGCCTACAAGTACCGTCTCAAGCCGTCCGACGCCCACCGTGAGGAGTTGGACCGCCACCGAGACATTTGTAGGCAACTCTACAACCACACGCTCTACCGCCTCAATGAGTACCAAGACGAACACGGCGAACTGCCGTCCATGACCACCCTGCGGTCGGAACTCCCCGACCTCAAGAAGTGGTGGGACGGCCTCTCGGACGTGTACTCGAAGGTTCTCCAAACCGTCGTAGAGCGTCTGTTCGACAATCTCAAAGGCCTCTCCGCACTCAAGGAGGATGGCTACGGCGTCGGTCAACTCAAATGGAAGCCGCCACGGGAGTTCCGCAGTTTCACGTACAGTCAATCTGGCTTCAAGCTCGACAAGAAGGGCGGTCAGACTGTGCTGTCCCTCTCGAAACTCGCGGACATACCGATTCGGCTCCACCGCGCCATCCCCGATGACGCGAAGCTCAAGCAAGTCACGGTCAAGAAGGAACCGACTGGGGAGTGGTTCGCCACGTTCGGCGTCCAAATGGACCGTGAACCGCCCGAACCGCCCGAGACTCCCGAGAAGTGCGTCGGGATCGACGTGGGAATTCTCAAGTACGCCCATGACACCGACGGTACGGCTGTCGGGTCACTCGACCTCTCAGACGAGCGCGACCGCTTGGAACGCGAGCAACGGAAGCTCTCGCGCAAACAGCATGGGTCGAACAACTACGAGAAGCAACGGCGACGAGTCGCGGAGTGTCACGCCGATCTCCGACGGAAGCGCCGTGACTTCCTACATAAGCTCTCGAACTACTACGCTCGGGAGTACGACTTTGTGGCGGTTGAAGACTTGAACGTGAAGGGGATGGTGGAGTCGCCGTCGAACAGCCGCAACACGGCATCTGCCGCGTGGCGAACGTTCCTCTCGTTGCTCGAATACAAGTGCAAGCGTGAGAGGACGCACTTCGTCGCGGTCAACCCGAGAGGGACGACCAAGGAGTGCGCGTCGTGCGGCGTCTCAACCGATAAGCCGTTGTGGGTCCGTGAACACTCCTGTCCCGCTTGCGGATTTGAGTCGGACAGGGACGCGAACGCGGCGTGGAACATCCTTTCTCGCGGTCTCGAAGACGTAGGAGTGGGACACTCCGAATCAACGCCTGTGGAAACTGCGCTCTCTGTGGATACGCCTGTATCTGCAAAGCGCGTCGTTGAAACAGGAAGCCCTACCCTAAAGGAGCGAACGGCGCAAGCCGTGAGCGAGTAGGGTAGGGTAGTTCACTTCGCGCCCTTCGACTCTTGGGGGTCGCCGTCGACCGGTCCGGCCGACTCGCTCTCGGCGATTCCGAGGGCGTCGTCGGAGAGCTCGTTGCCGTCGAGCCGAGGGACGCGCCCCCGAAGCCGTCGGGCGACGGCCCGGGCCTCGGCGATCTCCACTTCGGCGACCGCCCGGACCAGCGCGACGGCGCGCTCGGCGCGGGCGCGCTGCCACGACTCCTCGCGGGACTGGTAGGTCCGGATAGCGCGGAGGAACTCGCGCTGCGAGAAATCCGGCCAGTACGGCGCACAGAAGTAGACGGCGGCCTCGTTGCCGTTCGCGTGCCACGGCAGGAAGTTCGAGGTGCGCTCGTCGCCGCCGGTTCTGACGATGAGGTCGACGTCGCGGACCGGGCGGTCGTACAGTCGGTCCTCGACGGTCTCGACGTCGACGTCGGCCGGGTCGAGGGCCCCGGCGTCGACGTCCGCGGCGATCGTCCGCGCGGCGTCGAGCAGTTCCGTTCGCCCGCCGTACGCCAACGCGATGTTCAACCTGAACCGGTCGTTGTCGGCGGTACGGCGCTCGGCGTAGTCGACCGCGTCGCGGACGCGCGGCGGGAGCTGGGCGACGTCGCCGATGGCGCGGACCCGAACCCCCTGTTCGTGGACGCGGTCGGCGTCGGCGAACTCCCGGAGCTTGCGCTCCAGCAGGTCGAACAGCGGCGCCAGCTCCTCGTCGGGGCGCTCGAAGTTCTCCGTGGAGAAGGCGTACAGCGTCAGTTCCGCGACGCCGAGGTCGGCGCACCAGTCGAGCACCCGCTCGGTGGTGTCGGCGCCGGCGCGGTGCCCGTCGGGGGCGTCGGCGCCGCGCTCGCGGGCGTACCGCCGGTTCCCGTCTTGGATGATCGCGACGTGAGCCGGCACGTCCTCGATCTCGCGGCGGAGGTGGCGCCGGTAGGCGCGCTCGCCGAGGCCGCGGAGACGGTCCAGCATACGTTCTGATAAATTCGACCGAGGGATATGTACTTTTACCTTCCGATCCCGGATATCGACGTCTATGGACGCCGCCTACGTGTTCGCCGTCGCGTTCCGGCTCGACCCGGACGGAGCGACGGTGGACCCCGATCGGTTCGAGGCGACGATGGAGATACCCGCGAGCGAGCCCGGCACGGACGAGTGGCTGTTCTTCCGCGACCGGCTCTGGCGCGGCGAGATCGGGGACGACCCCTCGTTCCGAGGCCTCGCGAGCGACCGCCTCGGCGTCGAGGTCACCGAGGCGTCCTTCCGGGAGCTCCGGACCGACGAGGCGTACCTCGAGGCGCTGAAACGCGAGGTCGCCGCGGATCTCTCCCGGTTCAACGCCGACTCGGTCGACGCCGCCCTCGGCAAGTACCTCGGCTCGTCGATCCACGTGCGGGGAGAGTGAGAGCCTGACGGCGGGCGACCGGCGTGGCGCGGCACCGTCACCCGCGGCCCCGCAACGCACTTATCGGTCCGGGTTCTACTGACGCGCCCATGGCCGTCGTCGACTACGACTTCCACCTGTTCGACCTCGACGGCACGCTCGTCGACGCGGAGTGGTCGTACACTCGCGCGGTGTTCGACCGGGTCGGCGACCGGCTCGGCCGGCGCTTCTCCGACCGCGAGGCGCACGTCCTCTGGCACGGGTTGGGCGGGCCGCGCGGCGACACCCTCCGCGAGCTCGGCGTCGACCCGGGCGACTTCTGGCCCGCGTTCCACGCGGTCGAGGACCCGACGGCCCGCGCGGAGGCGACGTACCTCCACGACGACGCCGCTCGACTGCTCGACCGCGTCGACGACGCGGGCGGACCGACCGGGCTCGTCACCCACTGCCAGCGGTTCCTCGCCGAGCCCGTCCTCGACAGGGTCGACTTGGAGGGTCGGTTCGACGCGGTGGTCTGCTGTACCGACGAGACGGGGTGGAAGCCGGACCCCGCGCCGATCGAGCTGGCGATGCGCGAGCTCGGCGTCGACCCGCGAGGGGACCGCGGCTACTACGTCGGCGACGGCGAGAGCGACGTGGGCGCGGCGTGGAACGCCGGACTCGACGCGGTTCACGTCGAGCGGGTCGGCCACGCGGACCGCGGGCGGTGCGTGCTCGGCGACCGGCGCGTCGACCGGCTCGACGAGCTGGTCGAGCGGACGTGACCTCAAGAGCCGGCGATCCGTCGAACGCGTTCCGTACCGCACTTCGCACACGCCTCCACGACCTCGTCGGGATCGATGATTATCGCTTTGCGTTCGTATCGGTGGCGACAGATCAGTCGGTCGAGGTTCATCGTGTGTCACGGTGGCGGCATTCGCTCATAAGTAATTTCCGTGAACACACACTAATACACATAATATAGTGGCACATAATAAGTGAATCGCTGTTAGAGAATGTGAATGTCTTAATATAGCCGCGTATTTGAGTGTACGGTCAGTTTAATATGGCTACCAGCTGTATAACGCGCTGGAACCGTCCGCCCGCGACCGAAACGGTCGTGAGTCGCCGCACGCTAGCCGACCCATGACGAAGTGGTTCCACAGCGGTCGCCGTCGCGACCTCTGCGCGCTGCTGTACGACGCCGGCGAGCTGCGGGCGCAGTCGCTGAAGAACCGGTTGGAGAACCACTACGACGAACGCATCGATCCCGGCTCCTTCTACGCGACGCTCCGTTCGCTGGTGGAGTCGGGCTTCCTCGACCGCCGCACCGAGGGGATCGCCGACGTGTACGCTCTGACCGACGCGGGGGAGCGTGCGCTCCTCGACCACTACGAGTGGCTCTCCGAGCGCGTCGGCGTCCCGAGAGCGACAGAGCGGGCGAGACCGGAATCGGCCCAGGGGGAGAGACCGGAATCGGTCGCGGGGGCGGCCCCGGACGACGACGCCGACCTCAAGGATTAACAACATCGGCGGCGTGGGTTAATACATGACTGTCGTCAGCGTCTCGATGCCGGAGGAGTTGCTCGATCGGATCGACGGGTTCGCGGACGAACACGGCTACACGGGGCGCAGCGAGGTCGTTCGCGAGGCTTCGCGGAACCTCCTCGGCGAGTTCGAGGACGCCAAGCTGGAGGACAGGGAGCTGATGGCGGTGGTGACGGTCCTGTTCGACTACGAGACCACGAGCGTCGAAGAGCGGATGATGCGGCTCCGCCACGAGCACGAGGGGCTCGTCGCCTCCAACTTCCACAACCACGTCGGCTCTCGCTACTGCATGGAGCTGTTCGTGCTGGAGGGTCGCTTAGACGAGATATCCGCGTTCGTCGGGAAGATCCGGGCGACGAAGGACACGCTCACCGTCGACTACAGCGTGACGCCGGTGGACGAGTTCGGCGCCGACGCCGTCGCCGAGGCGACCCCCGACGACGTCGGTCGCGAGCGCGGCGAGGGATCGGGGCACGGCCACGGCGAGGGATCGGGGCACGGCCACGGCGACGAGTAGTCGGCGTCCGCGCGCGAGCGCGACTCACCCGTCGAGGACGACGCCGACGAGCGGGACCGCCACCCCGACGGCGTAGCCGGCGAGGTGCGCGAACACGTTGCTGCCGAACGGGACGATGACCAGCGACCCGATCACCCCGGCGGCGGCGACGCTCGCGCCGGTGACGTACAGCAGCTCCCGCTCGGGGGGCAGGTCGAGCCCGACCACCCGCGGGCGGCCGACGCCGACGTAGAGCCCGGCGGCGACGAGGGCCGCGCAGAGCGCGAACAGGGACCCGACGGCCGGTAGGGACGGGAAGTAGCCGACGCCGCTCGGGGCGAGGTACGCGAGCGCGAGCGACCCGAGCGCGGCGACGACCGCCCAGCGGGCGTCGACGCCGACCGCCGGGGCGGCGGACCCGTCGCCGTCGGCCTCGGTCGGTCCGTCGCTCTCGTCGCCGGTCGCCTCCGTCGCCAGCGCGGCGAACCAGACGACGACCACATAGCCGAGGATCGCGCTGTTCAGGTCCGAGAAGCCGGCGGTCGGGGCGTTCGTCAGGCCGCCGAGCGCGACGATAGTCGCCCACGCGGACGCGAGCGGGACGACCGCCAGGTAGACCGCGGCGATCCCGAGCAGCCGCCCGCGCCACCCCGCGACGACCGAGAGGGGGTACGCGACCGCGACGAGCAGCCAGTAGTTGACGAGGTTGTCGAGGAGGTGCCCGGGGCTCGCGTGGACGAAGCTCGACGCGAACGCGGTCCAGAGCGCCCACCGGCTCTCGAAGACGCCGCCGGTCGCGAGCGAGAGCCGCCAGGCGTCGGTCCCCGGCGTGAGGCTCACGGCGACGAGCAGCGCCGGCAACGGAACGGCGAGGAGGAAGAGGTCCCGCGGGGGCTGCGTCCGGACCGCCGCGCGGACGCTGGCGAGGAGTTCGCGGAGAGTGGGCGGTTCGGGCGCGGAGTCGCCGTCGCTCGCCGGACCGCCGCCGTCCGAGCGCCCCGGGCCCCTCTCGGCGCTCATCGCTCAGGGCGTCGCGGGCCGCACCGTCTCCAGCGCCGCCGCGAAGTCGTCGCTCGTGATCCCGACCTCGTCGGCGTGGTCGTTCGCGGCCGCGCCGTGCTCGTCGGCGACGCGCTCGATGGCGACCAGCGCGGCCTCGCGGCACAGCGAGGCGATCTCGGCGCCCGAGTACCCCTCGGTCTCGTCGGCGAGGTGCTCCAGGTCGACCCCCTCCACGAGCGGCTTCTCGCGGGTGTGGACGTCGAGGATCTTCCGGCGCGCCTCGCGGTCGGGCTCGGGCACCTCGATGTGGGTCTCCAGTCGCCCCGGCCTGAGCAGGGCCGGATCGAGCGCGTTCCGCCGGTTCGTCGCCGCGAGCACGACGAGGTTCGGGTTGTCGCTGGCGCGGTCGAGCTCCGTCAGGAGCTGGGAGACGACGCGCTCGCCGACGCCGGAGCCGTCCCCGCCGGCACCGTCGCGGTCGGCCGCGATGGCGTCGATCTCGTCGAAGAAGACGATCACGGGAGCCGCCTGCCGGGCGCGGTCGAACAGGTCGCGGACCGCCTTCTCGGACTCGCCGACGTACCGGTCGAGCAGCTCCGGGCCGGCGACCTGTATGAAGTTGACGCCGCTCTCGCCGGCGATCGCCCGTGCGAGCAGCGTCTTCCCGGTGCCCGGGGGGCCGTGCAGCAGGACGCCCGTCGGCGGGTCGGCGTCGGCGGCGTCGAACAGCGGGCCGTACGTCAGCGGCCACGTGACGGCGCGCTCTAACTTCTCTTTGGCCTCCGGCAACCCTCCGACGTCGGTAAAGTCGGTGGTCGGCTGCTCGGCGACGTACTCCCGCATCGCGCTCGGTTCGACGTTAGCGTGAGCGGCCTCGAAGTCGGCCTTCGAGACGGTCACGTCGTCGAGCGCCCGCTTGTCCGACTCGCGGGCGCGGCGCAGCGCCGTCATCGCCGCCTCCTGCGCGAGCCCCTCGATGTCGGCGCCGACGAAGCCGTGCGTCCGGCTCGCGATCTGGTCTAACTCAACGTCGTCGGCGAGGGGCATCCGGCGCGTGTGGACGTCGAGGATCTGTCGCCGGCCGGCCTCGCCGGGGACGCCGATCTCGATCTCGCGGTCGAACCGGCCGCCGCGTCGGAGCGCGGGATCGAGGGTGTCGACCCGGTTCGTCGCCCCGATGACGATCACGTCGCCGCGGGCGTCGAGCCCGTCCATCAGCGAGAGCAGCTGGCCGACGACGCGGTTCTCCACGTCGCCGCCGTCGTCGCGCTTGCCCGCGATCGAGTCGATCTCGTCGAAGAAAA
This sequence comes from Halorubrum sp. Ea1, assembly GCF_002252965.1. Classification (NCBI taxonomy): domain Archaea; kingdom Methanobacteriati; phylum Methanobacteriota; class Halobacteria; order Halobacteriales; family Haloferacaceae; genus Halorubrum; species Halorubrum sp. Ea1. Next base: position 289 of record NZ_NHPG01000102.1, on the reverse strand, counting down.
TGATCGCGGGAGCGGTCTCGCTCGCGCGCTCGAACACGTCCCGGAGACGCTCCTCCGACTCGCCCTTGTACTTCGACATGATCTCCGGCCCGTCGACGGTGATGAACTCGGCGTCGACCTCGTTGGCCACGGCGCGGGCGATCAGCGTCTTCCCCGTGCCCGGCGGGCCGTGCAGCAGGACCCCCTTCGGCGGGTCGATGCCGAGCCGAGTGAACACCTCGGGCTCGGAGAGGGGGAGCTCGATCGTCTCGCGCACCAGCTCCAGCTCCTCGTCGAGCCCGCCGATGTC
>NZ_NHPG01000004.1:0-14233 GCF_002252965.1 Halorubrum sp. Ea1 | reverse complement strand
GGCGATCGCGACGCGCTCGCGCTCGCCGCCCGACAGCGACGCGATCCGGTCGTCCTCGCGCCCGGCCATGTTGACGGCGTCGAGCGCGTCGCGATCGCCGGCGCGCTGGCGATGGAGCCGGACCACCTCGTACTCGACGAGCCGTTCACGGGCCTCGACGAGCCCGCGAGGCGGTCGGTCGTCGACCGGCTCCGCGCGCTCCGCCGGGCGGGGACCGGCGTCGTCGTCGTCACCCACGACCTGCGGGACGTGTTCGGGATCGCCGACCGCGTGGTCGGGCTGGCCGACGGGCGGGTCGCGGTCGACGCGCCGCCGGCGGAGGCGGCCGCGGCGCTCCCCGGGCTCGACGTGCGCGTCCCGGCGGCCGAGGCCGGCGAGAGCGGTGACCGCGGGGCGACCGACCGCGCGGTCGATACCGGCCGGTGACCCTCGCGTACGTCCCGGACGACGCGCTCGCACACCGGCTGGACCCCCGGTCGAAGCTGCTCGTGCAACTCGGGTTCGCGGCCGCGGCCTTCGCGCACACGACGCCGCGCGGCCTCGCGGCGCTGTCGGTCGTCGCCGTCGGCTGCCTGCGGCTCGCGGGGGGCGGCCCCCGCGACCTGTGGGCGTATCGGTTCGCGCTCCCGTTCCTCCTCGTCGCCCCGGTCGTCGCGGGCGCGACGCTCGGCGCCCCCTGGTTCCGGATCGGCCGCGCGGTCGACACGGGACTGGCGAGCTACCGGGTCCTGCTCGTGCTTTTCATCGCCGCCGCCTACGTCCGGTCGACGCCGGTCCGGGACTCCCGGGCGGCGATCCAGCACACGGTCCCCGGCAGGCCCGGGCAGCTGCTGGCGGCGGGCGTCGCGCTCGTGTTCCGGTTCCTCCCGGTCCTGAAACGCGACCTGCTGACCGCGCGCGACGCGATGCGGGCGCGCCTCGGCGACGAGCTGGCTGTCCGCGACCGGATGCGGATCGTCGCCGCCGCCGGGATCAACCGCGCGTTCGGCCGCGCCGACCGGCTGGGGACCGCCCTCGCGGCCCGGTGTTTCGCGTGGAATCCGACGCTCCCGCGGCTGGCGTTCGGCCGGGCGGACGCGGTCGCGCTGGCGGTCGCCTGCGCCCTGTTCGCGGCCGCGCTGGTCGGCGCGCTCTGAGTCCGGAACGACGCATTCAGACCGCGGTTCGAGGCCGGAGCGGCGCACTCCGACCGCGTCCAATTGGCCCCCCGGCCCCGCGGTGTGGCAAGTTTTAACCGGACCGTATCCGCCTGATCGATCATGACTCCGCTGCAGGCGGCCACCCGGGAGACGTTCTGGACGATCGGCCCGGTGGGGAAAGCCGCGTTCTACTGGCTCGCCGCGGTCGCGATCCTGGTGTTCCTGTACGGCGTGTACGCCCGGTTCGCGGCGTACGCCCGCGGGAGCGCGGACCCCCGCGAACGGCTGTCGGACCTCCCGTCGCGGATCGTCTCCGCGACCCGGACCGTGCTCTCGAACGAGAACCAGTTCGACGGGGACGCGTACACCGGCGTGATGCACGCGTTCGTGCTGTGGGGCTTCCTCACTCTGCTCGTCGCGACGACGATCCTCGGGTTCGACATCGACGTCTACCGCCCGATCGCGGGCGAGTCGTTCTGGGTGGGCGACTTCTACCTCGCCTACCAGTTCGTCGTCGACGCGTTCGGCCTGCTGTTCGTCGTCGGCGTCGGCATGGCCATGTACCGGCGCTACAGCGAGCGCGACGGGCGGCTGTGGGGGAAACACACCTCGTTCGAGGACGACGCGTTCGTCTGGACCCTCTTCCTGCTCGGCGTCGGCGGCTTCGTCGTGCAGGCGCTGGGCATCGTCGGCCAGCCGGCGCGGGCCGACGAGACGGTGAGCTTCATCGGGATGGCGATGGCCGCCGGATTCCAGTGGGTCGGGCTGACGCCCGCGGGCGCCGAGGCGATCTACGGCGTCGTCTGGTGGAGCCACTCGCTGCTGGCGTTCGCGTTCATCGCGTGGATCCCGTACGCGAAGCCGTTCCACATGATCTCCTCGTTCGCGAACGTCGTCGCCCGCGACGAGAGGGCGGGGGCGCGGCTCCCGAACGTCCCCGCGGACCTCGATCACACCAACGCGGAGTCGATCGAGGACTTCACCTGGAAGGAGCTGATGGACGGCGACGCCTGCACGAAGTGCGGCCGGTGTACCGACGCCTGTCCGGCCGACGCGGTCGGTCGGAACCTGGACCCGCGGGACGTGATCCTCGACCTGAAGGCGTACCGCGAGTCGGTGACGGACGATCCGGTCGCGGGGGCGGGCGGCGGCGGGTCGGTCGCGACCGACGGCGGCGTGGCCGGTTCCGCCGCCGTCGTTGACGGCGGCGCCGTCCCCATCGTCGCCGACGAGGGCGGCGTGATCGACAGCGAGTCGATGGAGTCCTGCATGTCCTGTATGGCCTGCATGGACGCCTGCCCGGTCGACATCGAACACCTCACCTCGTTCACCAAGATGAATCGCCAGCTCGTCGACGAGGGGGCCGTGGACTCGAACCTCCAAGACGTGTTCCAAGACGTGATGCAGAAGGGGAACACCTTCGGCGAGTCGCAGTCGGCCCGCGGCGACTGGGCGGACGAACTGGAGGACGTCGAGGTCCCGGACGCCCGCGAACGCGAGGTGGAGTACCTCTGGTACGTCGGCGACTACCCGAGCTTCGACGACCGGAACAAGAAGGTCGCCCGCGCGCTCGCCCGGCTGTTCGACGAGGCCGGCGTCGAGTTCGGCATCCTCTTCGACGACGAGAAGAACGACGGCAACGACGTGCGCCGGATCGGCGAGGAGTTCCTCTACCTCGAACTGGCCGGCCACCACGTCGAGACGTTCGCCGACTGCGAGTTCGACTCGATCGTCTGCACGGACCCGCACTCGTACAACACGATCAAAAACGAGTACCCCGAGGTCGACTTCGCCGAGTTCGCCGACGACCCGATGATGCCGTTCGACCGCGAGGAGCCGTGGAACGCCGACGGCGCGGTCGACGTGCGTCACTGGACGCAGGTGGTGGAGGAGCTGGTCGACGAGGGGCGGCTCGGCCTCGCGGGCGACGAGCTCGGCTACACCGTCACCTACCACGACCCCTGCCACCTCGGCCGGTACAACGACGAGTACGAGGCGCCCCGCGAGCTGATCCGCGCGACCGGCGCCGACCTCTACGAGATGCCGCGCTCGCGGAGCGACTCGTTCTGCTGCGGCGGCGGCGGGGGCGGGCTCTGGACCGAACACGACGAGGATGTGAAGCCGAGCGAGGAGCGGCTCCGCGAGGCGGTCGAAGACACCGACGCGGGCGGCGCGATCGAGAAGTTCGTCGTCGCCTGTCCGATGTGCACGACGATGTTCGAGGACGGCAGGAAGACGGGCGACTTCGAGGACGACGTGGAGATCGTCGACGTCGCGGAGCTGCTGATCGAGGCGGTGGAGTCCGGGCCGAAGTGAAAAGCGAAACCCGTCAGGCGCCGCGGCCGCCGTCCCGCGGGCTCGATCGCGGCCGGGACTCGACCGCGTCGTCGACCCGCCGCAACACCGCCCGCCCCGGGGCGCGGTCGCGCACGGGCGCGTCGCCGAGGTAGTCGATCAGCGCGTCGCGGAGGAGCTCGGCGCCCTCGGAGGCGAGCGCGCGGTCCCGTTCGATGCGCCGGATCGGGCGGCACTGCGCGGGGGCGTCGTCGCCGGCGTCGACCGCGGCCGCGCCCGCGTCGAGCAGGGCGGCGTGCGCGACCCACGCCTCCTCGCGGGAGAGCGAAAGTCGGATCCGGTCCCCGTTCGTCGGAGGGGTCATCGTCCCGGTCTTCGCACGGAGGGGCATAAAAATACGCCCTGATGGGCAGTGGAGCTCCGACCGCCGCGAGAGCGGATCGATTTCGATCTATATAGCGTATATAGTTAACCCTACCAGTACCCTCCGGACAGTACTCCTCATAGCATACTATTTATGTCGACGACGTTCTCAATCAGATGATGGCATCAAGGCACGATGCGGACGCAAACGGCATCACGCGGCGGAAATCGCTTGCGGCGCTCGCCGGGGCGGGAGCGCTGGCGCTCGCGGGATGTACCGAAACCGAAGGGGGCGACGGAGGCTCCGGAGACGGTTCGGACGGCTCCGACGGTTCGGACGGCTCCGACGGTTCGGACGGCTCCGACGGTTCGGACGGCTCGGACACCCTGTCGGGCTCGATCAACATCGCCGGTTCCTCGACCGTCTTCCCGCTGATGAGCGCAGTCGCCGAGGACTTCGCCGAGGACAACCCGGAGGTTTCGATCGACATCAGCTCGACGGGCTCGGGCGGCGGATTCGCGAACTTCTTCTGCGTCGGCGAGACCGATTTCAACAACGCGAGCCGGCCGATCAAAGAGGAAGAACAGGAGCTGTGCGAGGAGAACGGCGTCGAGTGGGTCGAGCTGATCGCCGCGACCGACGCGCTCACCGTCGTGATCAACAACGAGAACGACTGGGCGACGGAGATGACCGTCGACGAGCTTTCGCAGATCTGGCAGTCCGACGCCGCCGAGATGTGGAGCGACGTGCGCGACGAGTGGCCCGACGAGGAGATCGAGCGGTTCGGCGCCGCCGACACCTCGGGGACGTACGATTACTTCATCGAGAACGTCATGGGCGAGGACGGCCACACCGATGACTACCAGGCGACCGAGCAGGACAACACGATCGCAGCGGGGGTCGAGGGCACCCGGTACGGGATCGGCTACTTCGGCTTCGCGTACTGGTTCCAGAACCAGGACCAGATCACGCCGGTCGCCATCGACAACGGCGACGGTCCGGTCAAGCCGAGCCTCGAGACCGCGTCCTCCGGCGAGTACCAGCCGCTCTCGCGGCCGCTGTTCACGTACCCGTCGATGGAGGCGCTCGGCAAGGAGCACGTCGCGGAGTTCGCCCGCTACTTCGTTAGCCAGACGACCAACGAAGAGCTCGTCGCCGGCGACGTCGGGTACGTCCCCGCGACCGAGGAGACGCAGGAAGAACAGATGCAGAAACTCGAAGACGCGATCGAGCAGGCGCAGGGCTGAAACCCGCGTCATGAACCGGTGTATTGATTTACGACAGCGTTCGAACTCCGACCGTCCGTGACAGATAGCACCGAGAGTCCGGATCTACAGCGACGGAGCGGGCTCACACGACTGAAGGAGGGAACCTACGGCGGGTTCTTCGCCGCGTGCGCGGTGATCACATTGCTCACGACGGTCGCCATCATCGCGACCCTGCTGTCGGACGCGCTGGTGTTTTTCGCCGAGGTACCGATCCGCGAGTTCCTCTTCAGCACCAGCTGGAGCCCGAACCCGCGCGGGGGCGGTCAAACGTTCGGTATCGTCGCGCTGGTCATTGGAACGCTCACGGTGACGATCACGGCCGCGTTCGTCGCGCTTCCGGTCGGAACGCTGACCGCGATATATCTCAGCGAGTACGCGACGTCGAGCGCGCGCTCAATACTGAAACCGCTGTTGGAGATCCTCGCCGGTATTCCGACGGTCGTGTACGGCTACTTCGCGCTGGTGTACATCACCCCGGCACTGAAAGCGACGCTGTTCCCGGAGATGAGCACCTTCAACGCGTTGTCGGCGTCACTGATGGTCGGGATCATGACGATCCCGATGGTGTCATCGATCTCGGAGGACGCGATGAGCGCCGTACCGGACGACTTGCGGCAGGCCGGCTACGGTCTCGGGGCGACGAAGTTCGAGGTGTCGACCGGGATCGTGGTCCCGGCCTCCATCTCGGGGATCGCCTCCTCGTACATCCTCGCGGTGTCCCGCGCCATCGGCGAGACGATGATCGTCGTCGTCGCGATGGGCGCGCAGGCGCGGATGCCGGCCGTCAGGGAAACGCTTCTCGGGATTCCGTACATCAATCCCACCGACGTCCTCTTGGATTCCGGGATGACAATCACCGTCGCGATGGTGCAGATCGCCGGCGGCGACCTGACGGGCGGGACGATCCCGTACGACGCGATGTTCGCGCTCGGACTCACGCTGTTCGTGGTGACCCTCGTGATGAACGTACTGAGTGATCTTATCGCGGAACGGTACCGGGAGGAGTACTGATGGCGACCGACACCGACACCGGTCGTGTCGAGGAGTTCGGCGAGGTGAGCCGCGTCCGGGGGATCGCCTTCGAGTACCTCTCGCTCGGGGCGAGCGTGCTCGGGATCTTCGCGCTCGCGGTGCTGCTCATCTACGTCACGATCGACGCCTTTGATCTAGCGAACGCGAACCCGCTGTGGCTGTTGACGTACTTCCTCACGCTCGTCGTGCCGTTCCTCGGATTCTGCCTGTACAGCGCGCGTGACCGGACGCTGACTCGTCGGGCCGTCACCGTGGCCGGCGGCGGCCTCGTCGCCGTCGCCGTGGCCTTCACGCTCGTCGAGACGTTCGTCGGCCAGGTTCCGCGGCTCAATTGGCAGCTCACGTACCTCTTCGTCGTTATCATCCCGCTCACCGGATACCTCGTCTACATGGGAGCCCGCGGCCGACCCGGATCGGTCGGCTTCGGGATGGTCGGACGGCTGATCGGCGGCACCGCGATCGGGCTGGCGTTCAGCGTCCTCTTTCTGGTGTTCGACGAGCGGCTGTGGTTCCTCGCGTACACGCTCGGGATCGTTCCGGCGCTGCTCGCGTACGCGTACGGTCGCCTCCAAGACACGCCGGCCGCCGTGACGGCCGCTCTTCCGATAAGTATCCTCGGGATGGTGCTCGCCGTGTTCGTCCGAGAAGTGCTCCGGACGTATCCGACGACGGCGTTCATATACCTCTGGACGCTGGCGATCCCGATCGCGGCGGCCGGCGCCGTCGTGGTGAACGGCCGTGGAAGCCGGACGGCGGCGCTGACCGCGGGAGGCGTTCCGCTCGCGCTCGCGACCGCGGTCGGACTGTTCGGACGGGCCGCGGGACTCGGCGTCGGCGGGCCGAACGCGTTGTTGGTCATCGCCGTGACGGGCGTGCCGGTCGCCGCGTACCTCCATCGCGTGTTCGACGTCGGCGAGGGGGTGTCGGGACTGGGGCTTCCAGTCCTGCTCGTCGCCGGCGCGCTTGCCGGAGCGTTCCTCGTCGAACTGTTCGGGATCCCGACGCCGAGCCCGTGGGTCAGCGAGACGTTCCTCACGGAGGCGCCGTCGCGAACCGCCACCGAGGCGGGGCTGTACCCGGCGATCGTCGGCTCGGTGATCATCATCGCGATGGTCGCGGTGCTCTCGTTCGCCCTCGGGGTCGCGACGTCGGTGTTCCTAGAGGAATACACCGCGGACACCGGGGTCGTCGGCGCGCTGACGCGGCTGCTTCAGATCAACATCGCGAATCTGGCGGCGGTCCCGTCCGTCGTGTACGGGCTGCTCGGGCTGGGGCTGTTCGCGAACCTCCTCGGATTTGGGTTCGGGACCGCGGTAACCGTGTCGCTGACGCTGTCACTGCTCATTCTCCCGATCACGATCATCTCCGCGCAGGAGGCGATCCGGTCGGTGCCGGACGACCTGCGCCGGGGATCGGACGCGATGGGGGCGACCCGCTGGCAGACGACGAAGAACGTCGTCCTCCCCGAGGCGTTCCCCGGGATCCTCACCGGGACGATCCTCGCGCTCGGGCGAGCGATCGGCGAGACCGCGCCGCTCATCATGGTCGGTGCGGCGACGACGGTGTTCAGCGCGCCGAGCAGCCTGTTCAGCAAGTTCAGCGCGATGCCGATGCAGATCTACGCGTGGGCGAATTTCCCGCAGGCGGAGTTCCGGTACGGGGTCGTCGCCGCAGGCGTTATCACGCTGCTGATCATCCTCATCGGTATGAACGGGACGGCGATACTGCTGCGGAACCGCGCGGAGCGGGGGAGCTAACATGAGTAACACAGAATCCGAGACGCAGACCGAGACCGAGACGAGCGACTCGCTCATCACCACCGACGTAGAGACCGGATCGAACGAGCAGACAGCGGCGCCCGACCGGACGGCGGTTTCGTCCCACGATCTAGACGTCTACTACGGCGACGAGCAGGCGATCGACGGCGTGTCGATGGAGATCCCTGAGAAGCGGGTGACCGCGCTGATCGGTCCCTCCGGCTGCGGCAAGTCGACGTTCCTCCGGTGTATCAACCGGATGAACGATATGATCGAGGTGTGCCGGGTCGAGGGTGACATCACGTTCGGCGGAAAGAACGTGTACGACGCCGACGTCGACCCCGTCGCCCTGCGCCGGAAGATCGGGATGGTGTTCCAAGAGCCGAATCCGTTCCCGAAGTCCATCCGCGACAACGTCGCGTACGGGCTGAAGATCCAGGGGTTCGACGGCGACGTCGACGCCCGCGTCGAGGAGTCGCTGAAGTCGGCCGCGCTCTGGGACGAGGTGAAGGACAAACTCGACTCGTCGGGACTCGACCTCTCCGGCGGGCAACAACAGCGGCTCTGTATCGCCCGCGCCATCGCGCCCGACCCGGAGGTCATCCTGATGGACGAGCCGACCTCGGCGTTAGACCCCATCGCGGCCTCGAAGATCGAGGACCTCATCGACGACCTCGCGGAGGAGTACACCGTCATCATCGTCACGCACAACATGCAGCAGGCGGCGCGCATCTCCGACCGGACCGCGGTGTTCCTCACGGGCGGGCGGCTGGTCGAGTACGACGACACGACGAAGATCTTCGAGGACCCCGAAGAGCAGCGCGTCGAGGACTACATCACGGGAAAGTTCGGATAGATGCCCCGAGAGAACTACCAGGAGAAACTCGAGCAGCTCCGGGCCGACGTGGTCGCGATGGGCGAACTGGTCCTCGACCGGTACGAGACCGCCCTCCGCGCGGCCGAGACGGGCGACGACGACCTCGCCGACGAGGTGATCGGCACCGACCACGTGGTCAACGCCCGGTACCTCGAACTGGAAGAGGAGTGCACGGAACTCCTCGCGCTCCAGCAGCCCGTGGCGGGGGACCTCCGGCTGGTGACGGCCTCGTTCAAGATCATCACCGACCTCGAACGGATCGGCGACCTGGCGACCAACATCGCCGCGTACGGCGGCGACGACGGCGGGATCCACCCGGCCGTCGACTTTCGCGGGCTCGGCGACGCGGCCGGCGACATGGTCGCCGACGCGATCGCGGCCTACGAGGCGTCCGATCCCGACGCCTGCCGAGAGATCGACGTCCGCGACGACGACCTCGACGAGCGGTGTCGGCGGGCCAGCGAGGCGGTCGTCCGCGAGCTCCTCGAGGCGGACCGCGCCCGCGCCGCCGCGAACGGGACCGCGGAGCCGGAGCCCGATCACCTGGCCGACGCGCTCGACGACGTCTCCCGCGCCCTGCTGGCGATCCGCGACCTCGAACGCGTCGGCGACCACGCCGTCAACATCGCCGCGCGGTCGCTGTTCATGATCGAGAGCGACGACGAACTGATCTACTGACCGGCAAACCGTACGCGAACCGAAACGGGCGACGAGAAGCGGCTCACCACGCCACCCATGACAACCACAGACACCGCAGACGACGGAGCCACCGACGCGACGACCACCCTCACGTTCATGTGCGTTCGCAACGCCGGCCGGAGCCAGATGGCGACCGCCTTCGCGGAGCGCGAGCGCGACCGGCGCGGCCTCGGCGACCGCGTCGAGGTCGTCACGGGCGGCACCGCCCCCGCCGACAGCGTCCACGACGTGGTCATCGAGGCGCTCGCCGAGGTCGGCCTCGAGGTGAACGGTCGGACGCCGCGACACGTGTCCGACGAGACGCTCGCCGCGTCGGACTTCGTCGCCACGATGGGCTGTTCGACACTGGAGCTCGACGGCGTCGACACCGACGACTGGGACCTCGACGACCCGGGCGAGCGCCCGATCGAGGAGGTCCGCGAGATCCGCGACGATATCGAGCGCCGCGTGGTCGCCCTCTTCGACGAGCGGTTCGGCGAGTACGACGGTGAGTAGGGGCTCCGCGTCGAGGCGGCCATTATCGACTCCGGAAGCTCTAATCGACTTCGGACGCACTGACGAGACGTGACTGTACTGCAGGAGCTCATCGGAGACCAGTCGCTCGCCGTCTGGCTCGTGTTGGGCGCGATCGGGTTCCTGCTGACCTGGAAGGGGGCGAACGTCATCGAGTCGACGACCTCGAAGATCAGCGACCACTTCGGCGTCTCGCAGGCGATCCAGGGCGGGCTCATCGTCGCCGCCGCGACGTCGTTCCCCGAGCTCGCGATCATCGTCATCTCGGTGCTCGTGCTCGGCGACTTCGGCGTCGGCGCCGGGGCGCTCATCGGGACGGCGGTGTTCAATATCTTGGTCATCCCGGCCGCTGTCGCGATCACGAGCGGCGACACGACGACGACGCAGGGGATCGTCTACCGCGACGCCATTTTTTATATGGTCGCCGTGCTCGCCCTCTTCGGCGTGATCGCGCTCGGCGTGCTCGGGACCGACGGGCGCGAGCTCGCGCGGATCACGCCGCAGATGGGCGTCGGCCTGCTAGTGTTGTACGGCGTGTACGTCATCTTACTCGCGGGGGGCAAGAGCGGGGCGTCGGACATGAAGCGGGCCGAGTCAACGAACGTCCCCAAACAGGCCGGGCTGTTCGCGGCCGGGCTGGTCATCGTGCTGGTCGGCGTCGAGTCGATGGTCACCATGACGGTACAGATCTCGGACGCGCTCGACGCGCCGTCGTTCCTCATCTCCGTGACGGTGCTGTCGGTGCTGAGCTCGTTCCCCGACCTGCTCGTCGGCGTGAAGATGGGCGAGGCCGGCGACAAGCGGGCGGCGATCGCGAACGTCTTCGGGACCAACACGTTCAATCTCGTCGCGGCGCTGCCGATCGGCGTCATCCTCGCCGGCGGCGTCTCGATCGGCTTCCTCACGTCCGTGCCGCTGCTGTTATTTCTGTTTTATACCACCCTCGTCGTCGTGGTGATGTCCGCGACGGAGTTCGAGATCACTACCGAGGAGGGGTACGTCTTCCTCGCGATGTACGTCGCCTTCCTCGGCTGGATGACGACCGAGGCGCTCGGGATTACCGCGCTGCTGACCGAGGAGACGCTCCGATCGATCGTCACGTGACCGCCCCGTGAGCCGGCCGGCCCGTGAGCCGACGGCCGGCGGGTCCGAACCGTACCGAACGTACATTATCAATATCGACGGATAGAGGCCCTGAAAGCCAACATTTAACGGAACAGAGGCCCTGATTGGCCGTAGATGAACGAGACCTTAGAGCGTCGCATTCGACGTCATAACACGAGCTTCGATCGCGACACCGGACATATCATTCTACCGAGTGAACGCCTCGCCGCCCGCTGGTTCCACGGCGTCGTGGACGCCGCGGAACGGAACGACGACCTGGAACCGCTCGCCGAGCTCCGCATCGGGATCGACTCCGACAGAGACCGACCGACCGTTATCAACGAGCGCGCGGCCGGTGGGGTCCGAGCCGCGCTCCCGCCGGGCAGCGAGACGCTGCGGATCGACGGCTCCGCGGCCCTCGAGCGGTACGGATTCGACGACGACGACGAGGCGACGTTGCGAGCCGATCTCGAGACGCTGACCGACGTGCTGGTCGAGGGTGACGCCGAGCCGGCCCTCGCGTGCTAACGCTCTTCTCGGCGAGCTGATCCCCTCCGTTGCGGGAGCCTGACCGCCGCTCCTCTCTACTCCGTCCGAACGCGAACCTCGATACCGTCGGCATCGGTGACGGTGACCCCTCCACCGCGCTCGTCGACGGCGACATCGACATCGCCGTCGGCCGCGACCGCCTCCAGCCGCTCCCGCACCGCGTCCAGCGCGTCGGCGTCGGGGACGACCACCTCGAACCACGCGAGCCCGAGCCCCGTCGCGGGCGTCGTCCGCCCGCGCCACGTGTTCGCGGCGAGGTGGTGGTGGTAGCCGCCGGCGGCGACGAACCGGACGTCGGGGCCGGTCATGCCGACCTCGAAGCCGAGCCCGTCGACGTACACCGCCTCGAACGCCGACAGCGACGCGGTTTCGAGGTGGACGTGGCCGAGGTCGGTGCCGGGCGGGGCGCGGTCGACGGGCGACGATCCCGCGGAAGCGTCCCCCTCGACCGCCTCCGCGGCCGCGGCGACCCCCTCCAAGTCGAGCGGGTCGGTCGCCATGCGCACCGTCCCGTCGTCGTCGGTGGGCCACTCCTCGCGGGGGCGATCGCGGTAGATCTCCACCCCGTTTCCCTCGGGGTCGTCGAGGTACAGCGCCTCGCTGACGAGGTGGTCGGAGGCGCCGTCAAGGCGCCAGCGCTCCCGCACCCGACCCAGCGCCTCGCCGAGCGCGGCCCGGGAGGGGACCCGGAACGCGGCGTGAAAGAGGCCGGCCTCGGTGCGCCCGCGCTCGGGGCGGTCCGGGTCGCGTCGCAGGACGAGCAGGGGGTCGCCGTCGGCGCCGAGGACGGCCCTGTCGCCGTCGCAGTCGATGACGGCGAGGCCGACGACGTCGCGGTAGAAGGCGGTCGTCTCGTCGAGGTCGGCGACGCGGAGCGCGGCGCGGCCGATCCGCGCGCCGGGCGGGAGGCGGTCCTCGGGGGAAGCGTCGGTCATGCCGCCTCTCAGGGACGCCCGCGCGTTTAACGCGTCGGTCACGGGAGCAGCGGCGGGACCCGCCGGTCGCGGGAGCCGTGAGCGAACTGGGCGACCGACCGCGACCGCCCCAACGACCCGGACTCTCCCGATCGTCCGTTAGAATCAAACGGGCACGCGACGCAGTACCCGATATGAGCGTCGAACAGGAGGAGCGGGCCATTCGGTGTCTGGTCGCGAAGGTCGGACTCGACGGCCACGATCGGGGTGCACACGTGATCGCGCGGGCGTTCCGCGACGCCGGCTTCGAAGTCGTCTACTCCGGGCTCCATCGCGCGCCGGAGGACATCGTACAGGCGGCGGTCCAGGAGGACGTCGACGTGCTCGGCATCTCGATCCTCTCGGGCGCCCACAACACCCTCGTCCCGAAGGTCATCGAGGGGCTCAAGGAGTACGACGCGTTCGAGGACACCCTGATCCTCGTGGGCGGGATCATCCCTGACGACGACGAGACGGAGCTCAAGGAGCTCGGCGTCGCCGAGGTGTTCGGCCCCGGGACGCCGATGGAGGAGACGATCGAGTTCATCCGGAACAACGTGCCGGAGCGGGCGTAGATGGACGGGCCGCAACGTGACGGGTCGGCGGCGGAGCGGACCCCGGAGCTGAGCGACCGCGACGCCGAGCTCGTCGAGGAGCTGCTCGCCGGGAGCCACCGGGCGCTCGCCCGCGTCATCACCCGGATCGAGGACCGCGCCGCGGGCCACCGGGCGATCGTCTCCGCGCTCCACGGGCACACCGGCGGCGCGGACGTGATCGGGATCACGGGCTCGCCCGGCGCCGGGAAGTCGACGCTCGTCGACAAGCTGGCGGCGGCGTACCGCGAGCGCGGGGACACCGTCGGCGTCGTCGCCGTCGACCCCTCCTCGCCGTACACGGGCGGCGCGGTCCTCGGCGACCGGATCCGGATGGGGTCGAACGTCGGCGACATGGACGTGTTCTTCCGGTCGATGAGCGCGCGCGGCCAGCTCGGCGGGCTCTCGATGGCGACCGCGGACGCCGTGAAGGCGCTCGACGCCTTCGGGAAGGACGTCGTGGTCATCGAGACGGTCGGCGCCGGGCAGAACGAGGTCGACGTGGTGCGGACCGCCGACACGGTCGCGGTGCTCGTCCAGCCCGGCTCCGGCGACGACGTGCAGACGCTGAAGGCCGGCATCCTGGAGATCGGCGACGTGTTCGTCGTCAACAAGGCCGACATGGACGGCGCGGAGCGCACCCTCGCCGAGTTGGAGGAGATGGTCCACCGGCGGGAGGGCCCGACGAAGGGGCTCGACACGGGCCATCACGGGTTCGACGCGCCGGAGCACCCGGACGACCCGACCCCCTCGGACGGCGAGGCGGCCTCCGGCGACGCGGCCGACGCGAGCGGCGACGACGCCCCGGGGTGGACCCCCGAGGTGCTCCGGACGGTCGCGAACACGGGCGAGGGCGTCGACGAGCTGATCGCGGCGTTCGACGCCCACGCCGCGCACCTCCGGGAGTCGGGCGAGATCGAGGCGACGAAGCGCCGGCGCTACGCCGAGGAGATCCGGACGCTCGTGCGGTCCGACGTCGGGGCCCTCGCCGCCGAGGAGATCGAGCGCCGCGGCGGGATCGACCGGCTCGCCGAGGCGGTCCGCCGGCGCGAGACCGACCCGTACAGCGTCGCCGCCGAGGTCGTCGCCC
>NZ_NHPG01000047.1:0-93433 GCF_002252965.1 Halorubrum sp. Ea1 | reverse complement strand
AATATAACGGCAACGGCGACGCCGTCGGCATTCTCATTTCAAAATGCAACTCAACTAACCGGGACGCTTCGCACCGCAAACGGCACACCGATCAGAAACGAACCCGTGACGATACAGGTTGGGGAGCGCTCCTACGAGCTTGAAACTGATGCTGAGGGGAACTACACACTCACGTATCAGCCTGTCTTCCTCCCGGCCAACGCCACGAGCGTGCCGGTGGCATTCCAGCCAGCAGACACCAGTCCGTATCTTGGCGCTAACACGACAGCACCGGCCCGCATCACCGATCAAACGGCCACCACACTCACGGTCGCAAACGAAAGCATCGCCGGCAACTACCAAACCCCCATTCAGGTTGCAGGGACAGTGACGCTCGGTAACAACACGACAGTTGCAGGTGTTCCGGTGGTGCTACTCCTTGACGGCCAGCAAATCGGTACTGGGGAGACGCAGGGTGATGGACAGGTGGTGCTGACAGGTGCGGTCCCCGCCGAAACTGCTAGCGGCACTTCACCTCTGGAGTTACGGGTACCGCTAACCGGAACCGCAGTCACTGGCTCTAACATCACGACCACCGCAGAAATTACCCCCGTGGAAACACAGGTGTCGCTCGAAGCGACAGTCACAGAGGATACTGAAGCTACTCCCAGCGAGGCAATACTCACCGGGAATCTCACGCTTGCAGATGGCAGTCCTGTTACCGGGCAGTCGCTTGGTGTATTTGTTGACGATCGTCAAATTGAGACAGTCACGACGACCGACGACGGGAGCTATCAAACGACCGTTGCAGCAACTGAATTTGATGCTGGATCAGATTCACCAACTGTTCGTGTCGCGTTTACCGGGAGCGAGACACACCTATCTGCGAGCGAAGCTACGGCGACACTAGACCTACCAACGGCATCACAGACATCTTCAACTGATAGCTCCGGAGTGTCACTTCAACAGCTGGCTGGAGTTGGTTTGGGACTCCTTCTGCTCGGGAGTGTGCTGAGCCTAGTTGCCCGAGTAACCGGATGGGACCCGCGCGACAGATTGAGATTTTCTTCGTCGACATCTCCAACAGCAGCGACCGACGACGCTCGTCCGGCGACGGATCCCAGTAGAGAGCCATCGGCGCAGACAACACGATCACAGCAACTCCTCGATGAAGCGGCCACCGCACTCGCAGCCGAGAACACGGCAGTTGCCGTTCAACTGGCGTATGGCAGCCTCCGGGCAGCGCTGCACACACAGGTGGATACGTCTGAGCCAACCACCCACTGGGAATTTTATGAACGCTGTCAGGACGCCGATATTGAATCGCTTGCAGAGACAAAAGCAGTCATTACCGCATACGAGATCGCAACGTTCGCACAACCAGCCGTTTCAACTGAGCGAGCCCGTGAGGTACTCGAAAAGGTGGCTGCCGTCGTCGATCAAGGCGGGTCAGCCCCAGTAGACTCGCAGTCACTCGGTGACGATTAGATTAGCTGAGGTGGCTCTGTTGAGATACTCGGGGACTGATAGGTACTGGTTGCTGAATGTAGAGGATGCAGTCAGCACGGGAATTGCGTTATTTTCTCCATCCGAATCTTGGACCAACCGATGGAACTTGCCTGCTTAGTGAGTGAAGACACCTCTAAAAGCACTCGTATGTTGGGCTATTATTACAGTTTCTTCTCAATTATTACTTATGAATGGGAATGAAGACCCGCTCCCGCCATCGTTTACATCAATGGAATTCACGGCTGCGGACGGAAATGGTACTGTTTTGAGCACTCATGATCCTGTGGGTGAAATCAAAGATCTATATGATAACATCGAAGAGTATGTCGATGAGCTTCGAGCGAACAAACCACCAGATCAGCTAGAGACAGTCGTTGATGAGACGACAATTCCCCGAGATCTTCGTCAGGACATTCTTTCCTTATATGCTCTCACTGTTGGAGTTATTGAGGCCTACTCAGCAGATTTGTTGATTCAGGAAATCGTCGATACAGAGCACCAGGATAGTAATCAGGTAAAGAAATTTTTTGAGGAAGATCTATCGGCTTCGAGGAGTGTCAAGATGTTGTTGTACACCGGGATTATTAATGAGGGCGTTCACGGAGAGCTACAGCGTGTAATCAACAAGAGGAACAATTACGTTCATCAGCATAATGAAAGCCTTAGTATAGAAAATTACGACGACTTCCTAGCGGACGCGAAACGTTGTGTGAGGTCAACAAATAAATTGGCCATTGAATTGGATGGCGAGGATTTTCGGGATTTGTAGAGATTCATCGTCTGATTTGCCATACACGACTTGTCGGTGGTCTCATTCGGCATACACTCTGTACTGAGCGATCACTCTCTTCCGTAGATCGCTCTCCGTTCGTACCCCGTTCGCCCCATGTATTCAGCACGAACTCACCAGCCTGTCATCAGCTGTGGATTTCAACAGCGCCGCTGAGATGAAACGCGACGTCCCCTACTCGCTAGGCACCGACAATCAAGAGATGTTGACAGAGCGGAAATATAGCGCTAGACAGTCCTACTATTCTGTTCGATGCCGTACAACTGATCGGCGAGCTACTCGTCACAAAATCGTAGGGCAGATGCCAACAGATTCACTCGTGGTTCACTAACCAGCGGAGTCGACGACATCTATCCAGAGATGAAGGTCACGGTACGCCGTTTCTTGCGTGGGTGTCTCGGGAGGATCACCTTCGTACAACAAATACTGGACACGGAGGTTCTCACCAGTTCGTGTTGGAACAAGCTGATGCTGCTCATGGTGAGTGGTGTTGTGATCGAGTGTTGTGGTGAAGCGATCGAGCTCCTGTCGGTCGATAACCTGAGTCTCGTTCTCCTCTTGGGTAACCTCCTGCAGTTGGACCACAACCGTGTACTCTGTGCGTTCATACTCGTTGTTCGAGATGCCGACGACCAGCTCTGCCTGTTCGCCCCGCTCCAGCTGGTCTGGGTAACCGTCAGCCACCAGCTCTCCATCAGGATTCTCAGTCAACAGATAAAATTCGCTGAACTGCTCGCCCTGTGGTGGAACAGCAACAGCATAGCCAACACTGCCGATCGCAAGCAGCAACGAGGCGATGAGCAGTATATTTAGCGCGGAATCCGTGCGACTCTCAGGCTCGAACAACTCCGCTCGTGCTGTGGAAATCCACGTTCGATATGGGACTGAGAACTGATCGGTTGGTGGCAGTGCGTGGCGACGCTGCGCGGCCACCGCAACACTGCCAAGTGTGAAGCCAGCCACCGTGACGACAATCGGCACCAGTCGAATCCCCCACGGAGTGAAATTCAACACCAAGCCGATCAGAGGAACGATGGCGATCGAGAGCCCAAATGAGAGCGCAACCCGTTCGATACCGTCGATTCCTTCTTGATCCGGGTCCGATGTTTGTGTTGGTGTCTCCGCCTCGGAAGTCGCTGCGTCGGTGCCTGGGACAGCACTTGGTTTCTCGGTCGATGTGGTAGCGGAATCAGCCGTATCGTCCGCTGTATCAGAGGACGGGTGGCCACCAGCTTCTGGAAAGAGCGCAGCAATAAACGCATACCCAGGAAGAAATAACACGAAACCCAGTCCAAACACGACTCGCAGTGGAGTGTCGTTAATGACCGGCACAAACACACTCACAAGCGTGATCGCCGTGAGGAGCGTAACCGCAGCTAAATCGGCAGGAAGGGTCCGGAGGGGACGAGGGAGAAGTAGCCACACGTCCCGTCGATCCATACAGTATCGCAACGCTAGCGTCAATAAAAAGCGTACGATACAACAGGTTCCCACCCTGGGCGCGTTATCGACCGCAATACGCGCTTTAACGGGGAAAAATTGACTGAGCCACTTTGTTTCATCCGGTGATACTGACGAAGTCACTTCGGGTGGCAACGGACCAGCAAACGATACAGTTTTTCTTAAGTATTCGATGAGAGAGATGTCAGTATGGTTGCAGCGTTGCTGAACGTGTCCGCTGGCATGTCATCAACAGTGGTGCTTGCCGTGGTCGTCGCTCTCATTCTCGGCCTCGCAATTTCGTGTGCCGTACGCGCAGTTGACTAAGCATGCCGCCTCAGTCACTTCCGGTACTAAAACCATGCACGGTACTAATCCTTCTAGCGGTGATACATTTTAACCAACAATTAAAGACACAGCCAGCATTTGTTGGTTAACATGATCCACTATTCTGGCTGCCAAGAATCTGTCTGACCGTTTCAACCCAATCATCACCCAGAGATTGGATGGTCACCACCCGCGAAGTTCTATATGGTCGCTCTCTTCAAGGGATGCTTCGAAATGGCAATTACCGAAGATATGTGCCGTGTGGATGTCACTGAGAGACAGACACCACGCTTCAACTGAGCCATATTCAATCACGTGATCAGCTCAAATCCGCTTGTGGCCATCCAAGCTGGTGAAGTGGTTGCCCTTGACAGCGTGGAGAAGTACAGATTTGGAACGATCACCTTCTCGGTCCAAGTCAACACCAAGCAGATGTCTTCGTCGACGTCAACCATTCGAGAGTGGAAAGGGATGAGAAGACCTTCGAAAGCGGGGACTCATGAGGTTCTCTTTCACTCACCTTCTCCAACCGATAGGCTGGAAGTGCGTACTGATAATCCCTGACTGGTCTATCAGGTTTTTCGATAGGAACGACGATGATCAGTTGAGGGTGACAGGAACGCTAGAAACAAGTCATCGAACACGAACCAAAGTATACGTAATTCATGGAAGTTTCTGAAACACTCCAAACACTGTATACTGCGACTGTTGAGCAAAATAATGAAACCTACCAAATCACTGTGCCGGAACGCGAGATCGCAACCGGGACAATTGCTGAAGATGAGACATACCGTGTTGCACTCATTTCGACGGTAGCATCGGATCCTGACGACACAGAGACGACAGACTCTATCCAATCGACTAACCACGAAGACCAACCGCAGGAATACGATGGTCCACCTGTTGAGGAAGGTGAGCAACGAGAGGTAGAGATCGAGAACCTCGGTGATCAAGGAGACGGGATCGCGAAAGTTGAGCGCGGCTACGTCGTGATCGTTCCCGAGACGAATATCGGAGACCGCGTCACCGTCGAGATGCGACAGGTGCGAGAAAACGTTGCGTTCGCAGATGTCGTCGAGCACAACCCTCGTGGAGAAGTCTAGAAGCTGCTGATTAGCACCAACTAGTGGTCAGAAATAAGAAGAGCATAGTGCTCTGTTGAATCTAATGACGACACAGGAGTCACAATCTCAGAAGACGTGATTATCTCGCTCTTCGTCGTCGAGGAGGTTGATCGATCCACCCGGTGATCTCGATCCTACCCCTCCCTGTCAAAATTCCATCTCTGAATTCTCTCGGAAGCACTCCTGAACCGAGTACAAAGTGATCCGGTCCCGACACCTTCTTCGGATTCAACAGAGCACTGATATCGAATCCGAACTTCGCTCTATGTTGGATCTTGTCTCCTGAGCCACTTACTCTATTGTGACTATTCCAGAGTAGTAAACCATCTTAAAATAGCACAAATGTTTTAGATAGAATACTATTCAAGCTATTCACCACAGATTTAAGTCGAGAGAGGTTGATACTGCTGAATAGCATGAGTGGCTCAGATAGTACGAATAGTATAGATAGAACGAATAGCCCGAATAGCCCATATAATTCGAACCAGACCAACGGGAACTCTCGGGCGGTTTCGGTGTGTATGCTGAAGGGGGGTGTCGGCAAATCGACGATCGCTGTCAACCTTGCTCGACAGCTGGCCGCACAAAACCACGATGTCCTCCTCATCGATCTTGACCCGAACGGCCACGCGTCCGTGGGGCTGGGGTTTGACGACCAGTATCACAACACTGAGGAAACCATCGGTGACGTCTTCTTCGACGATGCTGACCCGACCTCTGTTGTCTACGATACCAACTACGAGTTCGATATTCTCCCGTCCAGCGAGGATTTAGAACAGGTCGAGCGGGAGATAGTCGTGGGCGACGTGTTCCAACCATCTGCGCTGCTCAAGCGGGAAGTCGTCAACCCACTCCTCGGGGACACGTACGACTACATCGTCACGGATTCGCCGGCGTACCGTTCCCGACTCACGGACAACGCGCTCGTCGCGACGGCGAATCTGGTACTTCCACTCGCCCCAGGGAACGAGGCGATGGCCGGCTTGGAGCGGACCATCGAGCGACAGATCTCACCGCTTCGGCAGCATATGGACGTCGATGTCCTGGCGCTGGTTCCGAATATGCTAAGCAGCCGTATCGACCAGCAGACCCAGGATCGCCAGCTGCTTGAACGCCTCAATTCACACGATAACCTCCAGGACCGCATCCCGAACTTCGCGCGAATTACAGATTGGGAGGCCGTTGACGCCGGTGACCTCAGGCCCTCACCGGGCATCCGGGACCGAACTAGCATCACGAAGGCCTACGGCGAGCGCAAACCCCTGCTTGACTATGATCCCGACTGTGACCAGTTGACGTGTTTTGATGAGCTGGCGCACATCGTCGAGGACGGGGAGGTGGTTCGTCATGAGTGAGGACGATCCGTTTGCCGATCTTGGGGAAACGCTTGAGGATGAACCGGATGACGACCCACAGGATACGGATGACGCGTCTGAATCGGAAGGCGACGAGGAGACCCCTGCTCGGGACTCGGTCGAGCCGCGGGACCCGATGACCGATACCGCGTTCAGCTACGAGGCTGCCAAACAGCGACCCTTCTACGCTCGTGAGGCTACGATTGAGGACTTCGATTCCTGGCTAAAGTACGAATTAGAGCGGGAGCTCAACCAGCAGGGCTACCAGAACATCGTCGTTCGGGAGATGACTGATGCCCTCCTACGAACCGTCGTGGAGGAAGATCTCGTGGATGAAGTGGCCGAACGGTTCGAACAGGCCCGCGAATCTGCTTCTTCAGAATTGACTGACTAGTGTACTATTCTAAAATAGAATGCTATTCCACAATATCTTCACAGCCGATACTTCACGCCGCGGTCCACACGTTGAGGACGACGAACTGATCCGGTGGGAGTACCCGACACTCGGGACAATCGCGACGATTCAGGAGGTGGACTATGGACAGTGACGCTGTGCTGAGTCCTGACCGAGTGTATCGATACCGCCTCAGTCGAACGTGGGACCGAGATAATCCAACGCTCGGCTTCATTATGCTCAACCCGAGTACGGCCGATGAATCCGAAGACGACAACACGATCCGACGCTGCCTCGGCTACGCGAAAGACTGGGGATACGGATCAATACTTGTAGGAAACCTGTTCGCGTACCGAGCGACTGATCGGTCGCAGCTTCGCGAATACAACAACCCAATTGGTCCCAAGAACGACGAACACCTCCGTTCGATCTGCGAGGAAGTGGACATGACTGTCGCTGCGTGGGGCACGGATGGGGCGTTGTACAATCGGGGTCCCGAGGTCGTCGAAATGCTTGATGCCGACCTCTACGCATTGAATAGGACGAAGGAAGGACACCCTAACCACCCCCTATACCAGCCGAAGGATGCGGAACCAGAACCGTTTGATTATGGCTCTACCGGAGGTGATTGAGTAGATGCCGAACCAACTCATGAGCACCGGTAACGGGCTCGTCATCCAAGTAACCAAACCGCCTCAGAGTGCCAGCTTTGTCGAAGAGGGCTCCGACAGCGACACGACCCACCGCGGGATGGCACACGAATCCAGCACTCGGGAAATGGCTACCGCGTGGAGAGTCGTTTAAACCAGGTGAGCCATAGACAATCGGTGAAAGTGTAAATGGTTCGGGTTGGTGAACCAGTTTAGCCGTCAGGAAGTGCGTTCTACCTCAAGACGGCCGTGATTCTCTCGATTTGGACCCGTGTAGTACGTCCCTTCGAGTGTTTCAGATTCAGGGTCATACTCAATCGTAGTCGTTCCCGCGTGCTGGTCCAGCTCCTCATGGAAGTCATCGCCTCTATTGTCGTAGTTGTAGGTTAGCGTGGGTGGCCCATCATCGAATAGGATGGTCGCACCCGTGCTCTTTGAAGTCGAGTTCGGGCCGTCTAACTCAACGAGAATCTGGTCCCACGACTGTCTGATTCGCAGAGTCACATCCATTTTGACGAGGTCGTGTCCGGGCTCGTTGACAGCAACCACGTCTTCGTCGTCGTACTCATCCGTGTCTGTGTAGAGATGGCCGGCCCACTCGCCGCTAAGGTCTGGTGGTGAGCCAATCACCTTCGAAATAGGCCAGAGGTTCCACAGTCCTCTCGAAACGACCAAGTACACGATTGTCGATGCGAGTACGAACGAAATCGTTAGGTTGGCGAATATTCCGTATCCCGTGAGTGAGGCGACTGATGAGCCAAGATTACCGGCTATCAGGACACCCGCCGCACCGAACGCAAAGAGGGTGACACGGCGCCGGCGCGGTTGATCGGTTGAGAACCCATGGGTCCCGCGCATTAGAGATCGTCGAACATCGTCCGCATCTTCTCGACGTACTTCTCAGCGTCATTAGCGTTCCACTGCGTGTTCTTGTCTCCGAACAGATCCTCCATCTCTGACACCTGATCGAAGTCAGCGAGGTCCGTTCTGTCCCGTTCAAACCACGAGAGGACGTCGTCGAACCGATCGGTGAGTTCGGACTTTTCCAGCATGTGGTCGGGGACATTATACATCAGACACTCGATGTAGTAGGAGGGCGTGTCAAGGGTGAACCAGTGGTTGTCGTTGTAGTAGTTTCGCGCGTTTTTGAACATCCGCACAGTCTCGCGGAAATTGTCGTGTTTCGCGTTCCCGTTTTCGTAGTGTACTTTCGGGAAGTTGACCCACCACTCGTCACCCATGAGGGGCTTGAACATCATCCCCTCTGTGTATTTGGGGTCCCCATTCTCGGGATAGGTGTGGTAGATGCGGTACTCCTGAGCGGCGACTACGTCTACGTCGATGGGAAGGGGATTATGTGTGCCCGAGATTTCGATTGCCTTCCCAGAGTTATCGATAGGGTCCTTCAGCAGACTTTCGCGATAGAACTGCTGCAGGGCTTGTGCGACACTATCACGAAAGCCGTCGTCGTAGCCGTAATCAGCAGAGGAGTTTTCATCGTGATACCGCTCCCGCTGCTCAGCGGTGAGATCGCTGAGGTCCCGCTTCCACGGGGATCTGAGTTGTACGACCAGATCAAGGTCGCTTGACCCTCTTGTGTTAGTGTAGTTCTTGTACGACCCCTGTGCGTAGACTGTGAACGCGTTGATGTCGGTCTGCTGAACGAGAGCTGACCGATCGCGATTCAGGTCACGCTTTATCCTCTCCCGGGCAGTCTTCGAGTTCTTGTTTGCGGCCGTCCCTCGCTTGGCCCATGTGTCTGGGATCTTGGACTTCCGAACCGCCATTACTCGCCCGCCTCCGCTACGTTTTGGGATGTAGTGTGTTCAATAGACATCCGGCTGAAACAACGGGGTCTGAAGACATAAGCGTAGGCAGACCGGTGTGGAAGTGGTGATTTCCACTGGAATTTGCCAGAAGGCGTGACTATCCCACCGGAACAAAAGGGGGGTTGAGCGCCGGCATCAGCCATGCCGGAAAGTCTATATAGCGATATACAATATAACAGTATATTCGTACCACTCAGATAGGCTCTCACGGCCGATACCACTCGATAGGCACTCACAGACTCTCATATTCACCGTAATTATTTACTTTGTCTTAGCTGAGTAAGACAGAGTAAATTCTTAGTGACCCCCATCCGTGGCCCCAATCAAGGCAGAATCAAAATCATGGCCAACGCATCCACCGACGCTCTTCGCTCCAGCACGATCGCCGCTGCTGGAGCGGCGTTCCGACGGCAAAACCCCCACACTACGGAGGCCCAATGACGGGACGCCGCTCCGTCGAGACGCCGATCGAGGACACGTTCACGAAATACCTCACCGACAAGGGGAAAGGCGACGCCGGCGAGCAGGGCGCGTACCGAACTGATGCCGAGCGCGAGCTCCAGCGATTCCGGCGCTGGTGTCTAGGCGAGAGCACCGACCCGGCGAACGCCTCCCCGCCCGAGTCGTGGGCGGGCGTCGTCGACGGCTACACCGTCCGGTTCGCGGACCTCGACACGACGGTCTTCTCGGATTACGCACGGTACCTCTCGACTGCTGGGTACGCTGCCGGGACCGTCCTCACGTACTATGCCCACGTCGCGTCGTGGTGCGGCTGGGCGCACGCGCAGGGGTACATCCCGCGCCACTACGCTCGGGAGTCGGACGCCGAGGACCCGCTCCCCGAGAACGACGGCCGACGTCCAGGGGACCAGCAGGCGTGGGAGCCGATCCACCGCGACCTGATCACGCAGTTCGTCGACCGGCGGGTCTCCGAAGCCTTCGACGCCCTCGGCGCTATCGAGGTGCCCCACGCTGATCGGGGCGACCTAGAGAGCGAAACGTGGCAGGCCAAACAGCGCGCCCGGTTCGAGGCGTACCAGCGGTGTCGCGAACAGGCGCTGGTGTACGTCGTCGCCTACACGGGCCTGCGCGGGGCGGAGTTCCTTTCGGCGCCGAAGGAGGACCGTGAGGGACGCAACGGGATTCGCTGGTGTGACGTGTCGTTCGCGGACAGCAGTGTGACGGTGTTCCGGAAGAGTCGCGAGTGGAAGGAGGCGTCACTTCCCGAGCCTGTCATCGGGCCGTTGAAGCGGTACGCGGAAGTGCTGGAGGTCCCCGAGTCGTGGCCGGTGTTCACGACGCTCCACCGTCCGTCGCTCGCCTCGCACGTCACCGACGGGCTGGCCGACGCCGGCCTCAACGAGGACGCGATCGACCGCGTCCGTGGTGGGGCGCCCGACCTGATCGTCGCCGCCGAACACGACCTTGACGCGCCGAAGCCGCTCACGACCGATGGCGCCCGGGCAATTATGGAGCGGCTCTGGACGCACGAGGGGCTCGCCGAACGTCGAGACGAGCTGGACCTCTCACTCGAAGGTGACTACCTCGAACTCCACGGCGGACGTCGAGGTGTCGGCGAGGTCCTCGTCCGGCAGTTCGGCTACGCCGCTGCGGCGCGGTATCTCGACAACAGCGAGGAACAGGTTCGCGAGGCCTACCAGCATATTGAGGCGGCCGAGCGGGCTGACATGGCGACCGAAGCGTTCTCGCAGACGGACAACCGGGTGAACGAGCGGTAGGGCTCCGTTGAAATTATACTCTTCAAATAGATTTTTAGCTCAAACATCCGGTCAGTTAGGACTGCGAACGTATCGGATTTTTATTGACCGCAAACGACATACTGTATTGGAGTTATTATTCTGATATGTATGGGACTGTTCGGGAATCGCTTGAAGACTGGTATAATCCGAGTATTCAGTCTGCGATGATTGTCTTGATGGGTTCGAGTTTTTGCCTCTTTCTGTTCCTCAACAGTCCCGATTTTACGAACCCGTACTACGTCTTCGGAGTCGGAGTGATGGGCTTCACAGTCGTCTTTGCGGCGCTTATGCTCATTTCTGTGCTACTGAAGCGCCGATAGATTCCTACCCTGTACTGACCGCGACTGAAACAGAGTATGTCACTAGCTGAGGATTTCAACAGAGACGAGAATTAGTCCTGAGTAATAGACGAAGTAGCATCCGGATGTGGAGTCTATACCACGCGTATGTCCTAACCCAACTCGGACGTAGCTTTTTGGAGGCTCTTGTTCAAAGGTTACCAGACGTATATGGCTGAGGCACCGGATACTGAACGGCAGGCGGTCGAACCTGAGGCTGGAGAGATCCTTAGTGTATCACAGCTGAACGACAGGATTGCGTCGGTCGTTGAGGACGCGCCTGCCCTCGGCGATGTCCGCTGTATTGGCGAAGTCACGGATCTCTATCAGAACAGTACGGCACTCTACTTCACGCTCACTGACGACGACGCCGAACTTCCGTGTATGATCTGGGCGAACCGCTATCGGAAGATGGACGCCGACCTCGAGGACGGGACGGAGGTCATCCTCGAGGGCGATATCGACTACTGGACTGAAGGTGGGAAAATCGACCTCAAGCCGTGGGAAGTGATCGTCGGCGGCGACGGCGACCAAGCGGCCGCCGTCCAGCGACTGCGCAGCGAGCTCGAAGAGCGTGGCTGGTTCGGCGATGAGCAAAAACAGCGCCCGCCGGCGTTCCCGGAACGGGTCGGTGTTGTGACCTCGCTCCGGGGCGACGCTCGCTACGACATCCAGAGCGCGATCCACGAGCAGGACCCCACCGTCGACATCCTGGTGAAGGATGCAACCGTCCAAGGGTCAGAGGCCCCGACGTCTATCGCGAACGGGATTCACCATCTGGACCGCTCCAAGGACGTCGATTCGATTATCGTCGGCCGCGGCGGTGGGAGCGATTCGAACCTCCAGGCGTTCAACACCGAACGGGTCGCGGAAGCGATCTTCACCGCGAACACCCCGATCGTCACGGCAATTGGCCATACTGACGACCGGCTAATCGCGGATCAGGTAGCGGATATGGCCGCGATCACACCGACAGCGGCCGGCGAGTACATCGCGAAGTCTCGGAATGATTTCCTTGCTAGCGATATTGACCCGCTTGAGCAACAGCTAGAGGCCGCCTATGAGGCCTTTGAGCAGGCGCACGAACACGAACAGGAACTAACTGAGGCCGTTGAGGAGGCGACCGCTCCTGAGGGGCTATCGCCGGTCTACTACAAAGCCGCAATCGCTGTGCTACTGGTGCTGTTGCTGCTCATCACCGCCCTCTGGCTGGGGGTGGTCTGAGTAATGGCGAAAGACCCAGAAATCAACCGTCGAGTCGACCAGGTCGAAGAGATCATCGACCAACTCGATAAGGATGACGTGTCGCTTGAGGAGGGTAAGGAATTACATAAAGAAGGAAAAGCTCTGTTGAACGAAATTCGCGAACAGCTCAACGAGGCTGAGGGAACGATACTGGAGATTGAGTAGTCACCGAGAGGATCGGGGCAGTCACCTCAACTGATCAGAAGCCTAGCTTGGGTAATTCCGTCGAGACCCTCTAAGACCAGATGCTATTGTAGCGTTTATCGAAGTTTAAATTGGGATTATATCGGATTAATCCTAGTTAACTAACGATTTCCACTTAATTCCTCAGAAGTATCGACCACCGTGCGCCAACACACAGTGTCGGTGGCCAAATCCACACAAATATGATTACCAGATCGGTGACCATCGAAGAGATTGACGACCTATACTTGATGTGGAACGACCACATCAACGCTTCAGCCCTCTATCGTCGTGCCCTCCGCGAAGAGATGGACGTTCGTGGCGTGGATCCCGACGAATTCCGAAACCTCCTCGAGCGGGCCCGCGAGCAGGGCTACACACTCGAAGAGATCGCTGAAACCACCAACCGCTTCGCTGATCTCCAGTCGCTCGTGGAAGATCCAGATCGCAAGCCGCCGGCTGGGGATACCGCAAACGAATAATTCGCGATGTCAGAGAACAAGACTCCCTCCGACTCTGAGCAAAGCGCTGAACATCAGTCACTGTTGAACAAAAGTATCGCTCGGCAGGTGGGGCTCACGATCGTTTTCCTCAGCCTCTTCGCTGTAGAACCAGTAGCCGCTCAGGACAACGCGGTCTGTAGCGCAGATAACCTTCCGAGTATGATTGAGGGATTCTTCCAGCTGACTACTGCGCTGGGGATCGTTGGCCTCGCCATCGTTTGGCAGGCTGACTCCCTCATCGAGATGTTCACTCTCAACCCCGAGCAAAAGAAGGGTCTCAAGCGCCACAAGCGCTCCGCGATGAAGTCCGCGGTCGTCCTCGTTGTCCTCGGCCCGCTGTACACCGTCGCCGGGTCGATAATGGGTCTCCCGCTGGCAGAGTGCGTGGACCTCGTCCCCTGGTGACTACCCGGTTCCCACAACACACCTGATGATACGAGGAAAACTCCCTGTATTCATCGTCGGCTTGCTCGCGACGAGCCTAGTCACGGGTATCGTCGCGGCTGACCCGCCACGACCAGGTACGGAAGGGAACGGGCTCACCGAAAACGAGTCGGCAACGCTGTGGTCACGTGATGCGGACAACTACATCACGCAAGAGGAGTACCGCCAGCGCTACGGCGAGAATCGCTCCGCTGTCCATCAGGTCGCCAACGGAACGGACATTACGTTCAAACGGCCGCCCGCGGCTGCGGCGACGTGGACGCGGAACGACTTCGAGGACCTCGACGCCGGCGGCCCAGATACGTCCGTGCATCCACAGCACGCAGACCTTGAGGACGGCGTCTTCATCGAAGATGCTCACGCAACGATCTTCGCGGCCCAGCCCTCTACTCGTGGACACCTGGAGTCCGGTGAAACGCCACTCTACATCGCGCCGAATGGGACGATGCGCGGGTTTGTTGATTACCGTATTCGCGTGCCCAACGAGAGTTCCTCCGGCAACACGACTATCTCGTGGTCGCTCACGGAGCACGAGATCGAAGAAGTCCGGTTGAAGAAAAACGGGCGGATCATCGCCGAGCGTGACGGGTCCCATACGCCTGCCCTGGATTACCAGGTCGAGGACGACCGGAGCGCGAATCTCACGCTGGAAGCGGAGATAAGCGTCCGACTGAAGAAGACCGTCAGGACCGACCTTGGTGACCGGATGGACATCACCTACCGGACGGAATCGCGCAACGTCTCCGATTCGATCGCTGTCGAGATCTACGACCTCTCGGCGTACCCCTACTACGCCGAGTATCCAAACGGCGACGCCGGCGTGGCCATCTTCCAGTCGCGGCCGTGGCAGGGGTATACACTCAGCGAGGACGGTGAGGCACGGGTTCGCGGCGTGTGGCGGTTCTATACCGCTCGGAACACCAACTGGGATATGCTCGTCAGATCGACTCGGACTGCTAGTGCTACCGTGCAGTCTGACACGATACCGGTCTCCGTCCACGCGTACCCGTCGCGAATCGGTCCGAGGGCTGAACCAGTTCGCGATGGCCCAGAGATTATCGACACCTGGGGGACTGACCGACCATCTCCGGTCGGCACTCTTGGCGAGAACATCAACATCGACATCGTCAACCAGTCGTACACGACGACGTACGGCGTCGCAGTTCGTGCCGAGACAGTCGACCGCGACGCGCTCCAGGTAGCGGGGATCGTACGGGGCGTGAACGCCTCGATTGTGGCACCTGACGCTGGCTCTGAGCGGCAGCTCCGGCGCAGTAATCTGACTGTTGAGGTGCTCCAGCAGAACGAAAGCCAGGCCACGCTTCGCATCAAACTCCGGGACAACGAGACCGGCGCACCAATCGTGCTCAGCGATCCCGACCGACGATATCCAATCGGCGGGAACACTCGCAACGGCTACATCACCGTCGCGGAGCAACGCGTCGAGACCAACGCCTCCGGGGTGGCGATCGTGACGATCGACGAGCCGGGCATCTACACGGCTCGGTACCATCCGGGTTCGTGGCTCGGGCACGACCCCGCGTATGTGAGTGCGACGGCAACTGCTCGGTGGCATCCGCTCGGCACCATCGACGGTTGGTTCGCGTTCATTTTCGAGGTCGGCTGGCAGCTCATCCCGTTTATTGTGATGTTCTACGCAGGGAAGCGGCTCCTCCGAATGCTCGGTCCAGAAGACATCTTCCAACGGAACCCATAGTCCATGACTAGAAACCACTCACACATCAGTCGGCGAACCGCCCTCCGAACAGTCGTAGGTGCCACCCTCGTAAGCGTCGCTGGCTGTTTGAACGACAATGGCGGTTCTGGGACGCCTGGTGACGGAACGACCTCTCCAGATGGCAACGGCCCACTCACGCGTATCGCTGTCGAGGGGACCACACTCGTCGTCGAACTCTCCGAAGAGGCCGATGTCGACCAGGTCAACCTTATCCAACCGAACGGCGAGCTATTCGGGAAACGTGACGTAGCCGCAGGGGTTCAACAGGTCTCGTTCGATATCGGAACCGCGTATGCACCCGGTGAGTACCGGATTGTCGCACTGAAGGGCGAGGAGACTGTTGCAGAAACCTCGCTCGCTATTCAGCCGGAATTGGTGATACGAGATGTTGGGCTCTATCGGAATAACCCGGATAAACCATGGGACGAAGTCTATGGCGAAAGCCAAACGGATTCGAAAAAGAATGGGGAAGCATTCGTCACCGTGGAGAATACCGGGAGTGGTCCGGAAGCAGTAGTTGAACTCCGATTTACCGGGGATGTTCCCAATCCTGTCGATGATCCCCGTGGAAGTGGGATATACGAAAAAGAACGTGTCGTAGTCGGTGCAGGTGAAACAGTAGATATCTTCAGCGACTCGTTCCCGTTTGGCTCGGAAATCGGGGAGGACGGTATGGGTTGTTCAACTGATGGAAATAGCGGGCAGTTTACTGTCGTACTGGAGACTCGAACTACAGGCCAACAAGTCACGAAATCCTACGACGTGGAGTACACTGGCTCTGACGAGATGCAGAATTGCGAGGTCACAATTAGCGAGGCTTGATGTATGGTTGATCTTATTGATGTCGTCTTAGAGGGGTTCAAGGGCGTTGTCGACTGGATTATTGGCCTCTTCATGGATGGCCTGACGACCGGCTATAATACGCTCACCGAGGAATTATTCGGAACTCCTACACCTCAAACAGATGGCGCATTCGTTTTTGGCGAACCATCGAACGCACCCTGGACCACAATTCAAGATTCCCTCGCTGGCGGCGAAATCATGCTCATCGCATTACTGCTGCTCGTAATGAGCGTCCAGGGCCGGCATACAATCCGGATATTCAACATCGGAAGTGCCTATGAGGCGAGGAAGACGAAGAAAACGGCGTGGGTGGGTGCCTTCCTGATTATCGTCTGGTATTGGATCGGTGTACTCGCTCTCTATATCGTGGACGGGTTTTCAATCGCACTGATGCCGAGTATGGCTTCGCTTCGGAACGCTATGTTGGGCTTCCTCACCGTGTCTCTAACGAATCCAGGATTGTCTCTTCTATTCGCCCTACTTGGAGGGATTTCGATGTGGGCATTGCAGGCGCTGTTCTACATCCGTGAGATTCTCCTCTACGTGTATCTCTACGGAATGCCAATCGCAATCGCTCTCGGATATGGGAATATTCCTGTTGTGTCTGATATCGCATTAGGCTTTGCCAAGCGATTTGTGCCCTTGGCTGTCCTGCCATTGCCGGCGGCGATGGTATTCAAGGGCTATGATCTAATCTACGGCGGTGGGACGCTCACACCAGGAACAGCGTTCCTCAAGTATCTCGTCGCTACGTCGCTTCCATTGGTCGCACTCTACATCACATGGAAGACGTTCAAATACGCGACGCCGTTGACGGCCAAAGTCGTTGGCGGTGCGACGAAAGGCGCAGCTCTCATTGGCGGTGTCGCTGCCGGCGGGTACCTTGCTGGCTCCGGCGTCGCGACGACCGCTGCCCGTTGGGGGCCGAAGGCCGCTGCCGGTCATGCCGTCGCGCAAAAAGCGGCTGCCCGCGGTGGGCATGGAGGAAACGATGGCGGCACGCCATCATACCGTCGAACAGAGAACGACCCTGGTGGAGCGACAGCGGAATCGGCGAGTGACGACCATGGGATGGAGTTTGATCGAGGAATCCACTAACAATGTCAGCAGATCAAGACGCGGCCGCACGGCGCATCATGGATCAGTTCGGCGAGGAGAGTCGCATCCCGTATCTCAATATCGAGGAAGGAGACGTTGGCATGCTCATCGCCTTCCCCATTATTGGGCTGTTTATTGCAGGGCTCACCGGGATCGAGTCGCTTGCCCTCCCGTTCGTCGCTGGCGGGCTTGGCTTTGGCGTCGCCGTCATCTACGTCTCACCAACCCACCTGAACGCCTGGACGTGGACCAAAGACGTCTATCGGTACCTCAAGCGACCTCAGATCACGTTCAGTGCGCCCGCCGACGCCGACACGAGTACCAACGAGACAGAGCGGAACGAAGGCGGACTCGCGAACTACACGCCGTTCAAGCCGGACGAGCGGACACAGGACCTCACGAACATCAAGCGGGCGTGGCCGGGCGCTGGTGCCATCCAGCGTGAAGACGGCGCGATGGAGGCGTTCATCGAGATCGATCCGGCCAACATGGACTTCGCGATGTCCGACGACTGGGCGCAGCTCCAGGGCGCTGGCGAAGAGTTCGCCAACAAAGAGCTGGACTCGAAGCTCAAACTCCACGCCACAACCCGTTCCTTCCCGGTCGAGCAGATCACCGAGACCATCGAGGATCGACTCACTGACGAAGACATCACGGAGAACCCGATTTTCCGGGAACTCCTCGAAGAGTACCGGGAGACACGGCCGAAGGAGATGCGTGACCGGGGTATTCAGCAGGTCCGGTACTACATCGGCGTTGAAGTTAGCCCGATAGAGGTCTACGACCGCTTCCGCGACGAGGGCACCCCCGCCGAGAAGCTGACCCAGTTCCCGGTCATTGGGTTCCTGTTCAACCCGTTCGTGACCCGTCGCGAGGACCTCACCGACATCGAACGTCGTGCGCAGATGTTCGAGAAGCTCGACAGTCGGGTGAACGACGTGCGATCCGAGTTCATCCAGCAAGCGTCGGGGTGGTCCGCACGCCGCCTCAGCACGGTCGAGCTGTTCGTCTTGAATATGGACTTCTGGAACGGCCGCGAACACGACTACGACGAGGCAGAACGTGTTGTGCGCGACCAATCGACCATCGGCCACTCGCACCGGGAGGACCCACACGATGCGTAATGTGATCCTCCAGACCAGTGGTGGCGCGCTTGGCTCCGTCGCCGGGTGGCTCCAGAATCTGACGCCAGCAGAGAGTGCAGTACTTGCCCTTACAGTGGGTCTCGGCCTTGGCGTCGGTAGCAAGTACCTCTGGGACCGCTTCACTGCGGATGATGAACCAAACGTGGACTTTACCGATGTCCTTGACGAGGAGACACTCGAAGAAGGCGAGGCCGAACGCAAGCTCCTCGACGACATCTCGGAGTCGCACAAGACCGTTACCGCGCCCGGAGCTGTCGAGTGGGAAACGCGAGCCGCACGGGTCGGCGAGCAGTGGACGACGACTCTGTACATCGCTAACTATGCCGACTACCCCAACGACGGATATCTGAGTGACCTCTTCGAGATGACCGACGTCCAGTTCGATCTGACGGCCCACATCACGCCGAAAAATCAGGAGCGGGCCCGGAACGAACTGCAAGACATCGCGGACGATCTCCAGGTCGATGCTGACCTGGAACAGAGTATCCGGAGTGCCTACCTGCAGGAACGCGCCAACGAGGCCGCAGCGACGTACAAGGCCGTCGAGAATGGCGCGAACGTCTTCGACCAAGGGATGTTCATCACTGTGCGGGCCGACGAGAAGGACGACCTCAGAGACGCCGTCCAGACGGTCAAGAGTGCGCTCCGCGACGACCCGGCGAACCTCACGCCGAAGACCGCAATTTGTCGGCAGGACCTCGCCCTCCAGTCCGCCGCGCCCATCGGCGACAACGAGTTCGGGCGGACGTCAATCGCACTCGGCGGGGCCGTCGGCGCGTTGCTCTCCTCACCGCACAACGCGACGATCCTCGAGGAGGGCGGTGTCGAGTTCGGGATTCACAAGGACAACCAGAGCCCCGTGGTCATCGACCCGTTCGCCCGGGACAACGGGTACGCGATGTTCACCGTCGGCGACACGGGGTCGGGGAAGTCGTTCAGTTCGAAGCAGAACTTCATCCGTTCCATCGAGCAGAGCAAGGACCGCATCGGCATCATCCTCGAGCCGTTAAACAACTGGGCGGGGGTCTCAGAGGCGCTCGACGCCAAGCGAATTACCGTCGGTGGGACACTCGGACTGAATCCCCTGGAGATTCGGGAGACGCCCGAGCACGTCCAGCGGGCGATGGGCGAGGACGCGAGCCCGTTCAACGAGAAGCTCGACGACGCGATGAGCTTCCTCACCAACTTCTTCGCACTTCGTGGCATCTCATTAGGTGACCGGCGGACGACGCTCGAACTCGCGCTCAAGCGAGCGTACAAGCGCAACGGCATCACCGACGACATCTCCACGCACAGCAATCCGAGTCCGACTATCCGTGATATGATGGACGTGTTCGAGGATATGGTCGACGACCCCGAGGAGTTCGTCGTCCGGTCCGACGAAGAGGCAGGGAAGATCAAGGAGGATGCGACGTGGCTCCTCGGCCAGCTCCGCCCCTTCGAGGACGACGGTCGCCACGCCAACCTCGGCCAAAAATCGGACTTCGACATCCGGGACGAGAAGGTCATCTATCTCGACCTCGCCCAACAGGAGGGGAGCGTCGACAGCAGTACGGCGCTGACCATGCAACTGCTCATCTCGCTGGTCTACGAGCGCGCGAAAGTCTCGGAGAAGGAGGTCGTGTTCTACATCGACGAGGCGCGCTACATCATGCAGGACGCCGCGAGTCTGGCGTTCCTCGAAACAGTGTTCCGGCACCACCGCCACCACGACCTCTCGATCCGGCTGGTCACCCAGACCGTCGACGAGTTCTTCGAGCACGCCGAGAGTGAGGCGATCCTCGATCAGTGTGCGGTCAAGCAGTTCCACCGTCTCGATGGGATGGACAAGGGGTGGGCCGACGAGTTCGGGCTGAACTACGCGCAGATGCGGTTCGTTCAGGACGCCGTTCCTGGCAACGAGGACGCCGGCTTCTCCGAGGCCCTCGTGGGCGTCGACGGCGACTGGCGCGGCATCCAGGTCAAAGCGATGCCCAAAGAGAAGCAAGTCATCGACTTCGAGCCAACCGAGCAACGGCGAGACTCACTCCCCGGGACTGGTGAGAATGCTGTGGACGCGGAGGTGCAGGCGTTCCAAGACGATATTGAACGCCGAGCGACCGACAACGGACAACACACACCTGAGCGGACGCCAACAGAGACTGATGGCGGTGAAACGGGAGGTGACGACGATGCGTGAGTACCTTCGCGTGACGCCAACCTCCGAACGGCTCAATCCGGAGCGTCTGCCGCAGGCACTGGAGAGCCTCCACAAACTGACCTCAACGGACTCGGCAGGGCTAGCTGACAAACTCAATCCGCTACATAGCGACACACCACTACGCTTCGAATTCCTCGCGCTGAGCGAGGGGAAAGATGACCCCGTCGAATTCTACTACGGTGCAGACGACCACTTGGATACCCTTGAGAAACGGCTCCGGTCGATCTATCCCGAGACATTCGATATCGAGCGCACCGAGGTCGACATCGCATCCCGACTCGTACAGCCTGTCGAATTCGACCGTGAGACATTCGTTGAGCACTATGAGTCAGGCGAGCTCACGTACGAATTCGGCCCTGACGAGCAATACGAGAGTGGCACTGACGACAACAGTCAAGCGGGGCCAGCAGACGCCGAATCAGTCGCGGATGGAGGAACGGTCGGTGACCAGTCTGCCGACCACATCATCGAGATCGGCGATACTGCCCTCGAACTTGCCCCACCAGATGCGATTCCCGAGGATGAGCCACTCACGATGCTTGCTAAACCAACGGTAACATCGGAGGGGACGATACTCGCGCGGCCAGCGACCGAATCCGTCTCCCCACTCGGCGTGCGGTGGCAAGGGTCGGCAACTCGGAAGCAAGACTGGATGACCTCACTCTCGCCATTTACTGCCGACGACGAAGCAGAACTCCCAGCCGTCGATCAGCCAGGAGGTGCGCTCGCGTCGCTCGTCGACCACCTGATGGAGGCGACAGCACCAGTAGCGTTCCAAGTCGTCTTCCAACGACGCGAGAGCTGGCAGTCCGATGCCGACCTTCGCAAAGAAGATGTCATCGACGGTCGAGACACACTCGCTCAGGAGATTATTGGCTCCCTCTTCGAACTCGATGATCAACCGGAGAGTCGGGATAGAAACCAGCTGAGCGACGCGGTTGCAAAACGTGTCGCGGCAATCGAGGCAAAAAATCCGAAGCGGTCGTTCACCGCGAACATCCGAGCAATCGGGATTCCATCCGGTGGTAACGGTCGCGATGATCTCGATGAGCGAATGCAATCACTGGTACCGGTATTCGACCCGCTTGACGGGTCATACTATGAGGTGGAGGCCGAACGGTTGCGCGACAGCGGCTTCCGGGAAACCACGAAAGAACGGAATGCACGAGCAGAGCTGCAGCGGCTCTTGGATCGTGAGATCACGACTGGCCGTGGAAAAACCCGACCGGAGTTCGTCCTGAGTGGTCGAGAACTCGCGCACTTCGTCCTCGTCCCCTCCTCGGAACAGCTTACTGTCGAGGGGGCACGGGGGACGCGTGCGGAACAGCAGAGTCGGAATCCGTTGCCCCGTCCGCACCAGGACCTCATGAGTGAGTTCCGAGACGGGATGGCAATCGGGTATGCCCTCGACGACACTGGCGAGGCCGAAGACGCGCCGACACACATTCCACCCGGACTGCTGCCCACTCATTACGGCCGGTTCGGAACAACCGGTTCTGGGAAGTCGAAAGCCCTCATCAACGATCTGCTGTCGCTGTACGACAACACGGAGGGGCCGACGATCCTCATCATCCCGAAGAACGACGACATGGCCCAGAATTATATGCGAGCTCACGCGCGCCGGTTCGGAATGACCGACCTCGAAGAGAACGTCGTCCACTTCCCGATTCCGGACGTCCTCCCCGGGTTCTCGTTTTTCGATCTCGAACCGTCGATGGAGAGTGGACGGCGCCGCGAAGACGCCGTCCAACGGAAGGCCGACCACTACGAGGAGATTTTGAAACTCGTGATGGGAACCGACCGCTACGAGCGGGCGACTGTGGCCCCGACTCTCATCAAGACACTCATCAAGGCCCTGTTCGACGAGGAATACGGCCGTGAGAACGGGCTGTACCGAGCGTCGACGGACTACTTTGCCCACAGACAGCTCGAACACGTCGTCGACCAACTCTGGGAGGCCGGGCCACCGAACGAAAACATCGGCAACGCCCCACGGTCGAGCGACGAGGAGGTCACGCGGACGATTCGACGGCAGCTCCAGTTAGATCCGAACACCTTCGCGAACGTGATGGGCGGTGTCGGAAACCGTCTCGCCTACATCTCACAGGATACGCACCTGCGGCAGATCTTCAACAATACCGAGAACCAGTTCGACTTTCGGGATGTCCTCGACGAGGATACGGTCATCCTCTTCGACCTCGGAGATCTCCGCGACGACGCTGCCCGGATCATGACCGGTGTGATCCTGACGAATCTCGATGCAGCCCTCAAGGACCGCAAACAGGCCCTCTCCCAGCACTCGGACGACTACGTCGTGAATTTGCTCGTCGACGAAGCAGCATCAGTCGTGGTTTCCGACATCATGAACGATCTCCTTGAGAAAGGGCGGGGCTTTCGCCTCTCTGTCGGCCTGTCGATGCAGTTCCCCGAACAGATGGAGGCCGAAGGCGGACGGAAGATCTACCTGAACGCTCTGAACAACATCGGCAGTTCGCTCGTCGGGAAAATCAACGTCGACCGAGAACTGGCACGAGCGATGGCCCACGAAGAAATGGACCCCGCAGATTTCGCCAATCGGATTCGTTCGTTGCCGCGCGGAGAGTGGATCGCCAGCCTGCCAAGCCCGACGTTCGGTGAAACGGGGCCGTATCCGTTCAGTCTCGAACCACTCCCGATTCCACCGGGCCACCCCGAAAGCGAATCCCCACTCACAGCGCGTGAAGAGGAGGAGTTCACTGAGACGCTCTCCTCGATGCACGAGCACATCAGTGACGAACACGGAGTGCCGGCCGCAACAGACGCCTCAACAACGAGAACACCGACCGATGGACACGAGGTGCTCGATATCGGGAGCGACGACCTGGACGTCGCGATTGCGAAGGTAGTTCGGAGTCTTCAGCTCCGAGAGGGATGCCGCGAAGAGAACGGCTGGGTAGCCGTTGAAGCAGTTGACGACGAACTCAGACGGCTCTTCGACGACGTCGACGCCGAGCCGCCATCGTATGATGCCCTCGCGGACATCCGAGAACGATCACGATACCTCGATACGACCGTCGATATCGACGCTGACGAGCTCCGCATCCGGCTCACTGACGCCGGAGAAAAGGTCGCAAGGCCCGATACTGGTGACGTGCAGGCCGCCGGCGGGAGTGCCCACGACGCAGCACTCCGCCAGATCGAAGAAGAACTCACTGCACTCGGTTTCACCGTCTCGATTCTCGCACAGGATGGCAGCGAGAAACCTGACGCGAGGGCGAGCCACCCCGACGTTGCCGATCGATTCGCCATCGAAGTCGAAACGACGACACCCGAGAATCCCGCGAAGGTACTCACGAATCTCCGGAAGGCCCAAGAAGCAGGGGATATCCCGCTGTTTGTCGTTCGACCAGGAAACGACGAAACAGAGTGGGCCAAGCGCGTTGACGGCATTCTCACACCACCCGTCCGTACCCTCCAGAATGGTGAGACACGGTTCTACACGACTGACTCGAATCTCACGTTCAACGGCGGGGCAACCGAAGAAGGTGGAGTGACGGCTGTCCGACCAGCGACCGACGACGAGAACGGGACCCAGAACATCTGGCAGCGTGATGGCGACGAGATCGTCCTTCGTGATGCCAGCGGGACGGAACACATCCGCCTCCCGTCGCTTGAAAAACTCTCGAAGGACCGTGTTCCAGCCATCTACAGCTACGACCACGCTGCCGACGAGTACGTCGTATACGAGCACGGTGAGCAACACATCTACGAGACGAAATCGGCGTTCGAGGACGACTGGGTGCGTATCAAGAAGCCATTCGTCCCCGAAGCCGAACTCCAGACACCCGATTATAGCCCCACGTCGTACGCTATCGTCATTCTCCCTGAAGAAGGCAACCCGGTCGTGTACGATACTGACGGTACGTACTCGATGGACACCTTACTCGATACCGTCACCACAAGTGGGTGCGAAGAAACGACAGGAGAACAGGCAGACCATATTCAGCAGGCGCCTCAGCCATCGATTGACAATATTGCTGATGATCCAGAGGCGGTTGTTGAGCGATTCGCAGAGACACACCTCGTCGAAGATCCGGAAAGCAGAGTAGCCGCCGGAGATGTCTACGAAATCTACGAGCAGTGGGCTGAGGCTCACGGGATTGATACAGATAGCAAACCCTGGTTCGGCCGTCGCCTCGGGAACTATGTCACGTTCGAGCGGAACACAGACAATGAGAACGGCGACTCTGTTCGATACTACAAGGGGCTTGCACTCAAATCAGAATAGATCTGGAGATGAATACAATGCAATCCACACTCAGCGCCAAATATATCGTAAATGTAAATTTGAGGTTGCATAATAGGAAATGCCTCTCGCGTTACGGAAACATCGAGGCATATCGTCTCCGCAGCACCGAAATCAGCAGACGGAGAGGGGTTACGGCAACCAACCGAAATGCCGTAACACAAGCATTCTGGAGAGATTTTGCTGTATGCACGTATCGGGAGCCTCAGACCCAGGATTTCACTGATTTGAGTGATCTGTTACGGCAAAAACCAACTAGGATAGAACGGGGGGTCCCCGTTGGGACCAAGGGATTGGATCGACACGCAGAGCAGCGTGAAGTCTGTGCTGGCTCAGAGCCAGTGAGAGCCATGCGAGGTGCTATGTGAGAATGAGTGAGATTAGTATCGACGAGCAGGTGGCGATTCCGGAGACGCTACGCGAACGGGACCAGTGGGTGTGCTGGCGCGAAGAGGAGCGGGACGGCAAGCCGACGAAGATTCCGGTGACGCCGGGAGGTGGGGGGTTCGCGTCATCAACAGCGTCGGAGACCTGGGCGAGTTTCGAGGCAGCACTTGACTACAGCGAGACAGAACACGCCGATGGCGTCGGGTTCGTGTTTACCGACGACGACCCCATCGTCGGCGTGGATCTGGACGACTGCCGCGATCCTGAAACCGGCGACGTCGACGACGCGGCGCTGGACATCATTGAGCGACTCGACTCCTATACGGAGGTATCGCCGTCCGGTACCGGCTATCACGTCCTGATCACTGGCGCACTCCCCGAGGGGCGGAACCGTCGCGGAAGCGTCGAACTGTACGACACGGCACGCTTTTTCACCGTCACTGGCGACCACGTCGGGCGGACACCGACGCGCGTTGCACGTCGGCAGGACGCGCTCACAGCGATTCACCGTGAGTACGTCCAGAACACCGAGCGTGACACCAGAGCCGAGTCTCAGGAGCCTGATAGCGCTGACGACGAGGCAGCGACGACCGGTACAGCTGACGTTGACGTCGACCTCGAAGACGATGACCTCCTGGAGAAGGCACGGAATGCGTCGAACGGCGAGAAGTTCGAGCGGCTCTGGAACGGGAACACAGCCGGATACGACAGCCAGTCCGAGGCCGACATGGCGCTGTGCTGTCTGCTGGCGTTCTGGACCGGCGGCGACCGGACGCAGATGAATCACCTGTTTCGCCAGTCAGGATTGCTTCGGGAGAAGTGGGACGAGGTCCACTACGCTGATGGGTCGACGTATGGGGAGAAGACCATCGAACGAGCAATTACGACTACTTCGGAGTTCTACGACCCGGACGCCGGCGACGATACCGCAGATGATATCTCCGCCACATCGTCGCCAGACGTCGGCGCTGCTGACTCGGAGCGGAGTCGCGCGTATCTCGCCGAGAAGAACCAGATCTTGAGCGACCGCGTCGACGAACTCGAGGCGACACTCACGGAGAAAACCGAGCGC
Source organism: Halorubrum sp. Ea1 (assembly GCF_002252965.1). Classification (NCBI taxonomy): domain Archaea; kingdom Methanobacteriati; phylum Methanobacteriota; class Halobacteria; order Halobacteriales; family Haloferacaceae; genus Halorubrum; species Halorubrum sp. Ea1. The sequence goes on along the minus strand of NZ_NHPG01000047.1, from coordinate 66,795 downwards.
ATCGACGCTCTCGAAGCGGAAGTCAAGCGACTCACTGACGAACTCGCCACCCGTGGCCAGGAGGAGGAGGAGTGCCAGGGCGAGCACGCCGCTACTACGAGTGAGAACAGTAGTGAGTCAGAGTCATCCTCACTGTTGGGTCGGTTATTCGGCGGTCGGTCCAAGTAGCGTTGCGACCGCAGCGGCACGTCTGTCACCCCCGCCAGGGGGCGGCGGGGTACATCACGTGCCCCCGATAGACGATGGATTCGGAACGTACTACCCAAACGCAGACGGTACAGCAAGCAGCAACCAACTCCGACGGGGAGGCTCCGTGGGCAGACCTCGAGGTGACGATCCCGACCGACCGCGATCACGCGTCGCTCGTCGCGCTCGTGGAATGTGTCCTCGTCGAGTTGACTCACGAGCACGTGGGGGCAGTTGTCGTCACTCACCAGGTCTGGGGGACAAACCGCACGCAGTACGTCGCCGTCGACGACGTCAGCGAGCAGTTCCAAACGCGGCACTTCGACGCCCGGCTGGGCTGGCACGAGACAACCGTTCCTCGGGAGATCGTTCGCGACGAACTCGTCACCCAGCTCACCCGGTCGGCAGCCTCACAAACGGAACGCACACGAGAAGCAGCAGTCAGCGAGCCGGACACGTTCACCGTGAAGCCGGTTCAGGAACTCCGGACTCCATAGGCCACACTCTTAACCAACACTCGGGACCAGTTCTGTCGAAGTGTTGGTTAACGACGTTACCAGAATGCATGCCCTCAACCCCCGCCCACCGCCCTGTCCCTCCGCGACGTTGCCGTTTTCGAGTATCGCGACCCAGGGTCGGACTGACGCCCTCCGACTGGGCTGTTTATCCGCGCCGGGAGGCGTGCAGCGCGCGAGAGCGTGCGCGGCGTGATTCACCATGGCTGGTCCCGATCCTCACGACGACACGAGTGCCGACCACGAACAGCTCGAAACCGAACTCCTCGCACAGGACCGTGACGCCGCGAGCGTCACGACCGCGGATGTCGACGACGCAACGGCCCGCAGCCTAGTCGACGACCTCATCGACGCGGACGTTGTCACACCCGTTCCCGAGGATCGCGTTCTCGTTCACGAGCCGAGTGTTACTACCTTCGACTCGACGACGCAATTGGCCGTCTTCCACCGTGGCTGGACGGCCGGCCGCGACGCCGACGCGGAGGCGGAGTAATGCAGCAGACGCTTACAGGGTGTGCGTTCTGCGACGCTCCGCCCAGCACCGAGACTGGCGAGGCCCACACCTGGGGGGAAGATGAGCGGGTCACCCACCCTATCTGCGTCGACTGCGCGATCCAGATGGAGCCGGTTCCCGACGAGCGCGATCGCTACGCCTGCGATGGCTGTGGGCTCGTCGTCGACGCCCTCGCGGCGCTCACGCACTTCCGTGTGGAACTCGGCCATCTCGAGGGGCCGCTGCAGCTGTGTGCGCGATGTAGTCCTGGCGGGCCCGCGACGTACTGGACGCACGACCTCGATGAGCATCTCGTTGAGTGAGACATGTTGCCGACGCTTACACCGTTTCCATGGAGGACCTCGTTGAAAAGTCGACGTCGCGCTTGACCGCGACTAATGGGGAGTCTCCCTATCCATGGATAGGGAAAGTATCCAATAAGCCGCACCGCTTGGCATTACGCCACAGATTCCGGTATCCCTCGCCGTCAGATCGTCGTCGAAAGACGCTCGATGCGATCAGCGGTTCCCTTGACTGCGTCTTTCTCCTCGAGACGACTCACGATATCCTGTAGTTCAACCGTGGTGTAATCGAGTTCCTGCTGGAGGGCAGGCATAGATTTCGGTTCGTCGAGGGCGTGAAGCACTTCGAGTTCCTCGTATACGCGCTCTGTAATCTCCGCGACCGGCTCATGCAGGGGTGTCCTCACGTTGTGTTGCTCGGTGAGATCGGCCAACGCCTCGTTCACGTATGTCACGAATAGCTCTTGGTCCAAGAGGTCGATCTGCGTGGCGAGTTCTGCTTCGACGACGTCGAAATCGAGGTCAGTCTGCAGCAGCGAAAACATATCTTCGATATCGTCCACCCGTCCGGCGACCGCCTTGAATAGGAAGATGTCCTCTGGGCTCACGAGTTCGACCACCAAGTTGCTGGGGTTGAGGTACCGCTCGCTACGCTTCCGAATCCCGTCAGAAAGAACCAGTTTATCGATTACCTGCTGGTGAAAGATGTCGATTCGACACCCATCATCGTTCTCGAGGATTCGCTGAGCACCGAGCGCTTCGTATTCTTCGTCCGGTTCCCGAACGATATCGTAACCAAGTTCGAGCAGTACTGCTTGGAGCTGCCCGAGGTCATCACCGGATGCGACGATGAGATCGATATCTTTGGTAGTGGTCTTGAGATCCTGGAACGCCATTGCCCCACCGCCGATCAAGAAGACAGTGAGCGGGTCGTCTAGCTGCTCGCCGATGCGCTCGAGTTCCGACCGAATGTACGAACTGTCGAATCGCGCCCTCATGCTGACACCCCGTAGTCCGCAGCCAATTCTTGGAACTCTTCCCACTCGGGAAGTCGAGATGCCCGCTCCTCGCCACTCGTGTCGAGATACGTGAGCAAGTTCTCGACGAGATCGTCGACGACGTACTTTGTGGCCTGGTCACGCAGTTCGTCACGGTCGACGTCAACGTGGCTGAGCAGGAGCAGACAGTATGACTGGGTACGTGCGCCCGAATCGATTACGAGCATATGACAGCACAGCATCGCCGGCGAGAGATCATTCATCGTCTCTGAATGGAAATAGTACCGACGGTCGCGGGCCAGAAGGGGCAGGTCGTAGGTCTGGAAACGCTCTGGCCCCGTTGAAAGGAAGTCCTCGGCAGTAATCTCATCTGCGGTCTGGACGAGGAACTCGTCGAGTGACTCCCAGAGAATCGTGTAGGTGTCGGTGTGTTGTTCGACGGTCTGGCGATGGTCGTGGTGAACGAGTTCCCGAGCAAGCGTACTCAGTTGTTCGAATCCCTCGTTCAGCACATATGCATCCTCGTCAGTTTCGTAGATGATCCCTCGATGCTGAAGTGGATCGAGGGCGCGATGGACGGTACTCCTGTGAATGTTGGCCCGGCGTGCGAGCTCCATTACGACCCGCGGTGTTTCAAGATAGTAGAGAACGCGGAGCGTCGCACCCGACAACAGTTCAGGCCAGTCGATGTGCGAATACTCTTGGGTGATGTCTGCGAGGAGTTCGAGTGCTTTCGCGTCCGATGGCCGGATCTGCTTTGTTTTCCCTTGTCGACGCGTCTCGACGAGTCCGGTCGCTTCGAGACGATCGACAAGTTCAGACGTGTAGCTGAGACTGCGGTCCAGCTGGGTCGCAAATTCGGAGACTGTCTGCTCACCGTGAAGGACGGTGAGCGCGCGAACCTCGCCTTCGGTAAGCATCTGTTGCGTAGATACGAACCGATATTTAAATAACTTCGCTATCTCGCAACGAGTATAACTGACTCAGCTGAGGTTGCTGGGTGAGAAACACGATGAAGGCCCTCGGCCGTTCACGGGCGGCGCGCCGCCCGTTAGCTCGGGAGAGCCTACTCTCCCGGTGACCGAGACGGCCTCGACCTTTCTGAGTCCGCCAGGGCAGTAGTTGGGTCGCTGAGTGTCGCGGCTGGGTGGACAGGTGTGTCCGTTATGGCCCGCACCGCTCGCCGCGTTCCGCCCTCCGCGTCGCTCGCGACCGACCATTCCGGGCGTGCGGGCGCTCTCCGCACCGCCCGCGCCCGTTCCGGGCTAAAATGGATGTGCCTTCGGCGCCAGCGGGTATCCCCGTCGGTTGCGCCCCTTGCGGGCTTTCGCGTTCCAGCGCTTGGTGCCGCCTGCGCTGTCGCGCGCCACACCGCGGCGCGCGTTCTCGGCGACAGTCGCCCTGGACACGGACCCGCACATCGGGCCGGACACGAGCGGGCATATCCCGCTGGCCGCTCGCTCCGGGCGGGTCGGCGCGCGGTGCTGGATGGTCGTCCGCCTCGGGCGCGCTCTCGCTCGCGCCCACAGGGCGCTTGCGAAGGCGCGAGCGAGAGCGCGCAGATGGTTCTGTCGGTCGTTGTCGTCGAGGAAATCCGCGATTTTGGTGCATCGCGGTGTCGGGCGCGTGAGCGCCTTCAGGAGCTGAACTCCAATGTCGAGTAAGAACGTCTTCGGTAATGAGGTTTCGGTCGATGAACAGGCTTTCGAGAAACACGATGACGTCGAGGTCGACGAGGACAGCTTCGAAGTCGTCGACGAGACCCCGGAGTTCCGGGCGACGGTCGACATGGAAGTCCAGGCCAAAGTCGATTCCAACCACCCAGACGCGCGCGTCGAGGAAGGCCCGGATCACATGTTCGGGAAGACCCTCGAACAGGAAGAGCGCATCAAGGCACGAGAGGCCGAGTTGGAACACATCAGTGCCCAGGCAGAACTCAGTCAGCAGGAGGGGCGTGCGAAGCGGACGCGAGACATCGCAGCGAAGCGAAGCGCTGAGCGGCGTGTGAAGTTCCAGAAGCGGGCAGCGAGCGTGAATCCGATGGCTGACCCGGAGCGAGACGATCCTCGTGCAGAGCTCACGCAGGAGCAGTTGGCGGCGGTGAACAAGCAGTCGATGCGGCTGGCGGAGAAGCTGGATGGCTGGTCGCGAGCAGCGATTGGCCGGCGGTTGGGTGAAGCCGTCGTCGGTGGGAAAGACCTAACGAGTGCAGTCGTCGGGGTGTTCGAGGAGTTGCAGACGGCGCCTGGGACGGTGATCCCCATTGGGAAGCTCGAGGACGTCAATCGCAAAGAGGTGAGCATCGAGGGTCGAGTCGAAGTACTCTGGGATGCGGACTCGCCGGCCATCGCTCAAGTCGGGCTGATCGCAGACGACAGTGGAAAAACGAAGGTGACGATCTGGGAGAAATCAGATGCGCCGTGGATTGAAGAGGGCGAGCAGGTGCGTATTCACAAGGTAGCCCGGAACTGGTACGAGGGGCGCGTGTCACTGGCTGTCACTGGGTGGAGCACCATTATGTTCCCTGAGCGCGGTCGGTGGTGGGAATAGCCGGTCGGCGCACCCCTTTTTTGCTGGTGTGTACGCGCTCACCGCCACCTCCCACCACCTCCACGGTCCGGGCTGCTCACGGCGCTCACGCGCCGTTTCGCGGCCGGGCTTTCGCCACCGCAGCCCATCAGTGTCAGCGCTGTTCCGTGTGGTGTGTATGTGCCCCCTGATGGGTGAGGGGCACTCCGAGAGACGCGATCCGCATGAGTCCCCTCGTGAGTATCCATGGCAAACAGAGAGATCTACGAAACGACGTTCGACGAAGACGTCCAGACCGACTCGAATGCTACGCAGTGTCCCGAGTGTAACGGGCAAGTTACAACCAACGCGGTTGAAACGGTCTGTGAAGACTGTGGGCTAGTCATCGACGAGCAGCGGATCGACCACGGGCCAGAGTGGCGAGGGTTCGACGAAGATGAGCGCGAGCGCACAGGCGCTCCGTTGACGGCGGCGCGGCACGATCGTGGGTTGTCTACGGAGATCGGCCGCGGGACCGATGCAAACGGGAACAGGCTCTCCGAGCAGAAGCGACGCCGGCTGTTCCGGATGCGCCGTGAACAGACGCGTGGGCGGTTTCAGTCGAAAGCCGAACGCAACCTTGCACACGGACTCAGTGAAGTTCGCCGGATCAGTAGTGCGCTCGAACTATCCGAGACGATCCGTGACCAGGCCTGCCAGCTATTCCGCAGCGCTCAGAACGAGGACCTCCTCCAGGGCCGGTCGATCGAGGCGATGGCCGCCGCGAGCGTCTACGGCGCGTGTCGGTGTAACGGGCGACCTCGAACGCTCGACGACATCATCGATTCAGCGCGCGTCGAGCAATCGCGGGTGACGAACGCATACACGACGCTGAATACGGAACTTGGCCTGCCAGCCCAGCCCGTGACACCGAGTGCGTTCGTTCCGCGGTTGGCATCGGAGCTCGACGTCTCTGATCAGATCCGGCAGCGGGCTCGGCAGTTGGCGGAAGCATCCGAATCGACCGGAGCAACCACGGGGGTTCGACCATCCGGATTCGCCGCAGCCTGTCTGTACAAGGCCGGACGCGAAGACGGACGGTGGCTCACCCAGTCGGACATCGCTGACGTTGCGAACGTCTCGGTGGTCACCGTGCGGACCCACCGCGACACACTGGAAGAACTGGCTGTCTAACGCCCACATTGCTGATTTTCGGTTGTATTTTGTTGTCTGATTGATGTGAGAGCCACTGTTTAAATCCGAAGACGAAGCATGATACGGCCAGATCACTCTATGACCGACCAGTACGCCGACTACGAAGCCCTCCGACCGCTCGGCGAAGCGACCCACGTTCCCGACGATCAACTCGCCAGTAGTAGTGGCGAGCCCCGGCGGCAACGCTCTAGTGACGTCGACACGGACTATCCAGACGGCCCGACAGCAGCTGCGACCGAGTGCGATTCCTGCGGAGCGTCGATCCCCGCTGGCCAGTCGAAGTGCCGGTTCTGTCTCACGAACCATCTCGAAGGAGCCGACGACCAGGACACAGCGAATGCCGAACGGACTCTCCTCCACGTCGTCCAGCTGCTCGTTGAGGCGTCGACGTTCTACGGCGCCGTCGCGAAGGGGTCTGCTGCGGCCACCCTCCTCGCGAAGGGAGATGATGACCCAGTAGTCGATGACTGCAAGCTAATCTACGATCTCGACGAGGAACCGGCCCCACAGCTTGTCGATCAGTGGCCCTCGCTCCCCTCGGCGACACGGGTCACGTCTGAATGTGGTAATCAGCTGCTCGCGGCTGCTCGTGAGCGGACGGCGTGGACAGAGACGACGCAGCCCCGTCACGACGGCGAGCACGCGACGTTTCTCTACGAGGAAACCGGGAGTGGGGTTCGCACCGAAGCTGGTCTTTCAAGCCTCCGTGAGGACGCAGACGACGACCTCTGGCTGGTGCCAGCGATTGCGCTCCAGGAATCCGTTGACCAGACCGATACCGAACAGCCACGACGCGAGCGCCCAAACAGAACTCACCTCGAGTGTCGAGAGTGTGATCGGGAGACTAAGCATCGATTCCGCGAGTTCGAGGCTGTCCCCGATGACGAGTGGACCGGGCAGCCAATGTGGGGCTGTCAGCGGTGCGGCACGCCACGCTACGGGCCCGAACCCGAAGCCGGTCAGTAAAGACGACGTCAAATTAACCAACAATCCTGGTGTCGGCTCGGAGTTGTTGGTTAACAGAAGCCAGCTCGCGACCACCCGATGAGACCACACCTGCTGACTGCCCGCCGTTTTTCGGCGCCGAGAATTGGCGGAGGCGCACACATGGACCCACGAGACACCCCCGGCTATCGACTCCACCGCGCGCTCAGTAGCCTCACCAGTATCGACAGCGACCAATTGGAGCCCGCTGATCAAGAGCGAATTAGCACCGCGACGACGCTCCTCGAGCAGGTGGATGTTCTCACCCAACCGAATACGACGAGGAACGATGACGTCAACAGAGAATCCTGACAGCTCGACGCGTCGGCAGTACAGTGTCCTGTGGCCGTCACAGCGTGAGCGGTTGTTCGCCCCCCCTGAAGGGGTGCGGGGGTGCTCGAACGAGTAGCTCCCGAACAGACCGATGAGTAGACCTAGCGACACACATCCGATTGAACAGACACGCCCAGCGAGCGACTGCGACATCGCCTACGTCGGGTATCGGCAGAGTGGGCAGGCTATCGTTGAGAAACGTCCCGGCCAAGAACGGCTCACACCAGAGCGGAGTCTCGCGCTGGTGAATCACAGTCCCTCGGGATTCGAATGGGGATATGGTGGTAGTGGTCCGGCGCAACTCGCGCTCGCACTCCTCCTCGACTACACGGGAGACGAGGCGTTCGCCCTCGATCACTACCAGGCATTCAAAACCGAGGTCGTGAGCCACCTGGACTGTGCTGGGTCTGCTGGAAGCTGGCGACTCACCGGGCCCGAGATCGACGCAGTCCTTCACGAAACACCCGGCGAGCCGGCCGCACCGTCCATCTGAATATCAATCACCGAAAGTAACCCATGTCAGAACATACCCAACCATCTCGTGCGGATGACGAATCGACCGAAGCCAGTGAACAGACGACACGAACGGAGTACGTCGAACGCAGTGATGTCGGCGTCTCCCTCACCGTAAAGCTCAAGCGTGGAACCGGCACCAGGGACCAGGACGAGGTAATCGCGAAAGCGAAAGGCAAGACCCTCGAAGACGCTCGCGAGGACATGGAAATCCTTCGGGAGTACATCCACGATCTCGCAGAGGACGCTCGCCAAATCCAACCCGAAGAAGACGGGTAACAACGAGGGCTGTTTTTTGTCGCCTCAGCAGTGGCGGAGGCGATTATCAGTGAGCAATCCAGACGGTCAAACAACAGACGCAAGCGAGCTTTCGCCAGAACAACGGCTCGAGCCATCGAATACGCGACTTATCAACGCTGGTATCGTGACGATCAACGATATGGAGACGCTTCGAGCCTGCGTCGCCTACGAGAACGCGAATCAGCAACGGGTCCAAATCCTCCGCCGGCTTGAACAGCGGGCCAGCGAACTCCGCGCACAAGACGATTGACCCAACGCCCGGAGGTGTCTGTCGGAGCCTCGGTGGGTGGAGGCTCAATCCAGATGAGCGATCGACCAGAGATCGAGATTCAACGACAGACCGCATTCGGTGACGATGGCCAACTCGAAGTAACCGAAACAAGCGTCGAGACCTCGCTTGAGGACTTCGGCGCTGACGTGGATCATCGTGACCGGGATTCACGTCTTGATCAGCCCGAGGCGTGTGAGTTCGGCGTCGACGATCGACCCGAAGTTGAGCAAACATCCGAGGGAGATCAGTCGACACTCTTCGCTGATACGGACGAGGATCAGCAGACCCTCACTGGCGACGATGCAGCCGCTCGCTGTCTCTTCGAAGAATAGACTTGCCTCTATCGATTGGTTGTCTGATGAATTGTTATAATCTGAACTATAATAGTCTGTATTCTAACTTTGAAGCGAGGCTGAGGGGCTAATAGCCGGTGGTGGTTTTTCGACCCCCAGCAGGGGCGCGGGGAATCCGAACGCCCGCATGCAACCGATGGAGATGAATTCGACTACCGACCCACGAGCAGTCGTACAGGATGCAAGTGAGCGATGGCAGGCGAGTGCAGACTGCGTTGAGTACGTCGGAATGCGTGTCGACGGAACGCCAGTGGTCCTGAACCTCACCGCACACGAACGCCTCTCCCCAAATCGAAGTCTCGGTCTCGTGCGGCATAGCCCGGCGGGATTCGACTGGGGCTATACGGGAAGCGGACCGGCACAGCTCGCCTGTGCGCTCCTCCTCGATTACACCGACAACGAAACTGTCGCCCAGCAACACTACATCCAGTTCCGCAACAACGTGGTCAGTCAGCTGGTGTGTGATGGCCCAGCCGACTGCTGGCACCTCACCGGAGAGGAAATCGAGGCGGCACTCGCAGAATTCGAAGAGTACCGAGCACTCACGCCAGATGGTGGGACGCCGTCATCGTCACTACCGGCGAATTGGAGTGCGGTGAGCCGGACAGATCGGACGGTCTTCCAACGTCGAGATATCGACCACTACGTCGTCCTCGCCGAAGGGAGCGAAGAGTGGTTGATCATACTTTGTGCGCAGGGGGACCGGGCGTATCCCGCCCTGCTTGACCATCGAACACTTCCGGTCGAGAACGACCCTGCCTCAGCTGTTCAGGCACTCGTCGCTGAGAGTAACGACCTCGTCGAGCCAGAGGAGGCCAACTGATGGAGAAATTCCGACTTTCGCGAGCAACGTACCAGCTCATCGAACGCGCTGTCACGGCGCTGGAGTGCATCAGCCGAGAACTCGAGCGATACAACGACCGGCACGAGCGAACAGCTGGGAAAGACACAGACGAGACGAATTCCGGCGAATCATGACTGGCGAAGCGACGCTTGACGACTTCGAGACCGAGAATTCAGCTGGTAAGTCCCGCTCGCTCACGCTGGAAGAGCGACTCCTCACCCCAATTTCCCCGTCCATCGGTCTGCGGGTGATTGCCGGGCGCGGCGATCCGCTCTATCTCCAAAATCGGGGAACAGACCGGTATCTCTTCCGCGACGATCATAACCGGTGGTTCATCCTTCAACCCTCGGCGAAGGACTCAGAAGAGGCGTTCGTCCGCTGGGTGTATCTCCCAGCAGACCGGCCCGAACGGCTGGCGCAGTCGGAGCTTCGTCGACGGACAGTGATCGGCTATGATTATGTTCAGCGGTCGGCTGCCCCAGATCCAGTCAGGTCGACGGTGACAGCGATGTTCGTCACGGAACGCTGGCCCGAGACCGCCTACGAGTGTGGGTCGTGTGAGGCGCTGTTCGACACGGCACAAGAGCACGCCCTCCACTGCTGGGACGACCATCCATGGGTGCCAAATCCTGAACAGGTGCGCCGTCGACGCCACGCCGACGAGTGAGTTGGAAAATCCTGGGCAGGTACCGAAGCCGTCCAGATAATTAACCAACAAAGTGCGAGTTCTGGGATTTAATGTTGGTTAATAGCGGACCGCGGCTCCGTTTATTGCCCCTCTGAGAGGGTGCAGGGCGGGCGGATTCGCCCTCGCAGACCACATTCATGTCGCTCGATATCAGCCCCAGCAGCAGCACTGAACGCGAGATTGCCGCTGCCAGACAAGCCGACAGCGTGGCGTTCCTTCATCGAGCGCCGTTCTCTCTGGATGCCTACAGGCTCGGCTACCTACCCGGGTTCCGAGAGGACTGCGGATATCAGCAGACTCAGTTCAAGCATTTGGACATCCCCGTCGGGATGTTGGATAACGACTTTCGGAATCCCGATCTGGATCGATACGTCGCCCAGTTTTTCGAACACGAACCCAAGGTCGGCGTGATTGGGGACGTGTACGATCCCGACGACGTCGATAGATACGTGGCCGCCGCACGCGAGATACAGGCGAGCTATCCCGATGCAGACCTCGTCATCGTCCCCAAGTGCCGCAAGGTGATCGACATGATTCCCGACGCCCTCGTGCTCGGCTACTCACGAGGGTATGCCGACCGATTGGCCCACGAGTTCTCCGAGCCGACCAACTGGCGGGGCCGTCGTGTTCATATCCTCGGTGGAAGCCCGCCGAAACAGCTCGACGTCATCGAGCAACTGACCCGACCGACACTCACAGACGACCCACCGGCCGACATTGTCGGTCTCGATTGGAACGGCCTACATCGCGGGGCACAGTTCGGGGAATTCTGGACTGCGGATGGTTGGGACGACAGCGGTCGCGACACCAACCACGTCACGGTTCGCAAGACGGTCCGCCACAGTCTCGCCCGTCTCAAGGAATTCTGGCAGGCTCAAGGTGTTTGGCCCGAATCGACACCACAGGACGACTCCTTCGAGATCGAGTATGAGGGGCCATCGCCGGGGGATCTCGATGGTGCTGCGTGTACCGAATGCGAAGCGAACGTCTGGACGACTCAGCGCGGTCCATTCGTCGCCGAGTATGATACCGGCGCAGTCTGTGGATACTGCAGTTACGACTGCTACATTGCCCACCGCCATCGAAATAACCTTGAGGAAATCGCCGGCGAGCAGAGCGTCTACCTCCCGCCGGCGTGACGCAGCGAGCTGTTTTTCGTGCCCTCCAGAGAGGGCGAGGGCTCGATCCAGAGAGTCCTCAGAGATGGTGATTTTCCGTGAGTCAACAACAGCGTCCGAACAACGTCTCGATCGACGACATTCCAGTCGACGTATCGAACACCCAATCAGGCGAGGTCGACCCCGCTGAGGTACCCGAGGAAATCCGGTCGGTCACTCGTGGACTCGCAAGCGAGCAACCGCCGACGAATCCGCTCGTCGTCCTGAAGGCCGCTCGCTGGTGGTATATACATGGTAAGGGCGGGACCGATCCCGCGTTCCAGTGGGCCATCGAGTGGGTGCGACATCTCGCGACGGACACACCCAGTGATGTCAACCAGTTCGATGCGTTCCTCGAATATCTCGTCACGATCGGGTTCGCTGACGAGAAGGCAGCGCTTCGATAACCGGTCCCCCATTCACACTACGGGGTGCTTGACCGGGTACTATCTCGAACAGAAACGGAGCTGACCGCAACTTGTCCAGATAGGAGGACGTGTACTTAGAACCGGTAGCATGCAACGTCTTCTCCACCACAGGTCGGACACGTTTCAGCGTCCTCGGAAAGGGTCGTTCCGCAGTGTCGGCACTCATACAGGGTGGATGTCATGGACATACGAGTCCCAACGATCCCGCGGAGCGTTTCGACGAGACCCATCCTCCCTGTGCTTGTGTCGCACTGGTTGTTAATCCTAGCCTCCGATAGCAGCCCCGATCTAAACCCCCGAAGTCGCGCCGATGTTTATTGTGCGCCCCCGAGGGGCGCGGCGCGTCCTGACTTCTCGGAGACATCGTCGTACTCGATGTGATGCAATCCATGCTGACAACCAGTGAGTCGGAGGTCTCGTTCGAGGAGACCGACACCCGACACGACGAGATGCACAGTACCATCGAAGACTGGATCGACGAGCTCATTGCAGACGTCGGTGAGGCAAAAGCTAGCCAACAGTTCCAGGAGTGGCTCGATGTCCAGTCCCGATTCCACGACTACTCCCATCGCAACACCCTCTTGATCAAGCTCCAATGTCCCGAGGCGACCCGCGTGGCAGGCTACAATACGTGGAGATCGGAGTTCGACCGGCACGTCCAAGAGGGCGAACAGGCGATCTGGATCTGGGCACCCATTATTACGAAGCAGTGCCCCGAGTGCGAAAACTCACCGAGCTACCACAAGCAAAGCGACTGTGACTATGACGAGACATCGCCCGAGGAGTGGTCGAAGGGACTGGTTGGATTCAAACCAACGGCAGTCTTCGATGTGTCTCAAACCGAGGGCGAACCGCTCCCCGAGCTGGAAACCGAGGCCACTGGTAACGCCGACGACCTGGTGCCAGCACTCCTCGATGCAGCAACTACGCTCGATATAGACGTCCGTGTCGTCGACGCTGCTGAGTGGGAGCATGGCGACGCAAAAGGCGTCTGCAAACACCGGAACCTCCACGAATGCCAACCCGTCGTCGAAGCGAAAGATAGAGCGAATCAGGCCGACCTCGCGGTGACGCTGATTCACGAGTACGCCCACGCGCTGCTCCATTTCGATGTCGACGACGAACCCGAGCGCGCGAAACGCGAGGTCGAAGCCGAAGCCGTTGCGTACATCGTCGGGCGGAATTTCGACCTCGATACGAGCGGATCAGCGTTCTATCTTGCCACGTGGCAGGACGACGATGCGGAGAGCATTCAGGAGCGTCTCGGCCGGATCAGTTCGACCGCGCAGGAGATCATCGGGACGGTCGCCGAGGGCTGAACACGCCTTCCCCGGCCGTTAACCAACGCCTGAATTACCATTCCTACTTTGTTGGTTAATTCGTTCGGCGTTCGACCCCGAGTGTTCGATCAGTCCCGAAATATACCCCACCGACAGTCGATGTTATGATGCGGATCCTCGTGGGACGCGTCGATATCGCGGTTGTACTCGTCGGCGATCATCTCCAACGCCGGCTCGTAGTTCACCCGGTACTCCAACATGTGCTCGATTGCCTCGTCCAACGGAATGACCGGATTTCCGTCGACCCACTCGCGAGTGATCTCCCCACTCGTCGGGAACAACACGTACGAGACGGTCGCGTCGTAGTCGGTCGCATCCGGCCGCTCTTCGATCCGGCTCGGAATCCCGAACTCATCAAAGAACGCCGTCCACTGTTCGACGTCCTGGTCGGCGACTTTGATGAAGATCGGATAGTCGTCGTGGCCGCGGGCGATCTGATAGCCACCGTGAGTCCAGACGTAGACGCCGTCGATTTTCGTGTACGCGAACGGCATCCCCGCGAAGTGCGGAATGACGTAGCCGTCGTTGATCGAGGGCGGAACAGCGCGAGAGATGGCCGCGACGAGATCGTAGTAGCGATCCCTGACAGCGTGATTCTCGATGTAGACGCCGTCCTCACGTCGGATGAAGCCTACGTCCACCAACCGCTGGATCCAGTCGTAGACCCACGAGTAGGAGCCGTCGATCTTCTGGGCGATTCGACGGATCGAGTCGCCCGGCCGGGCCGCGACCATGATCTTCGCCGCGGTCTCGTCGACGTACTCCAACATCGCTAGTTATCGGTATCGCATCTAACTGTATTGGTCTTGTCCACCGTATTTCCTATTGAGTTATCTCTATACAGATATACTATTCTTGGCTCAGGTAATCCGATCTGGCGCAGCATTCGAGCAGAGAGGAATTAACCAACAGAGGATATGACTAATCGCGATTCGTTGGTTAAGTTTTTCAGCGCCCGCCGAGGGGTGGAGGCGCACTCCCGTCTCCACGAACCATGACTGAACCGTATTTTTCCGCTGTCCTCAATGAGGCGGAACGAGTTGCAAAACAGCACGACCAGGTCGCTCGATCGACCGACGATCCAGCACACGAGTACCTGCGGTACGGCGTCCTTCGGCTGCTCGAAGGCGAGACCGATGAGACGGTTGCGGACATGCCCGATATCGACGGCGTGACTGTCGGCTACGGGAGTGATGAGGCGATGTTCGATAGCTGGAGCTCCAGCGAAAACTGGTGGGAGACCGTCCCGCCACAGGAGGCGTGTACCCGCTTCCGGGTGTTCTTCCCCGACGACCACCAGACAGTTCCACGCGACATCGTCGACGTGATGGCTGCGCTTGGTGCCTGGCGGGTTTGGACCGGGAGCGCTACGGCGTGCGGCTCCTACGACTATCGCGAGCGTCGCGAGGTCCATTACCTCTGGCCGGAAGGCCATCCGGTGGAGGAAGTGCTCCACGAGCGGCTTAGTGGCCCTGCGGACGCCGTCGCGCCGGACGGTGGCCAAACGGGTGACGTTCGCGACCGGCTGGTCGTCGACGAGAACGCAGAGTCACAGGACGACCTCGAGCCCCGCACGAAGCGTGCCGTCGCTGAAGCGATGGACGTCTCGCTCCTCTCGAAAGGTGGCCGCTACGAAGTACAGTCCGCGTCCGGAAACCGGTACGAAGTCGACGTCATCGACGAGTCGTGTACCTGCCCTGACTGGCAGCAGCGCTCACCCGAAGGCGGCTGTAAGCATCTGCGTCGCGTCGATCACGAAATAAAACGGGGTTGTGTTCCACGTCCGGATGGGCGCCTTCCAGCACCCTCGAACTAGAACGATATCTTCTGGAGCGCGTGGTAGTGTGGCGGCACACTAGACTTTTCACGGCCCGTCACCTACCGTGAGGTATGAGCAGCGACAGAATCGACGCCGAAAGCAAGGTGTCTGGAAACCAGGCAAACATCCCCGCCCGGATTCGGCGTGAACTTGATATCGACGATGGTGATCAGCTCCGTTGGCATCTCGAGGATGACGGGAGCATTCGGGTCCACGTCATCCAACAGCAAACGGGTACGTTCGCCGACTTCGACGGCTACGCTGGTGAGGAGCCGACCGATGTAACGAGCGATCACGACGGCTGGGGCGTCGACGTCGAGTAAATGCCCCGTGCACTGATCGATACGACAGTCCTCTTTGCCGCCGCATACCGGCGGGATGGGTCTCACGATGCCGCGCTCCCGGTGCTCCACGGCATCGACGACGGAACGCTCCCGGAGGCAGTCGTCCTCGACTACGTGCTCGCGGAAACGCTCAACGGCCTCACGACCCACGCCGGCCACGACGCAGCCGTCGATCTCCTCGATCGAATCGAAGAAAACGCCCGCTTCCACATCGATTCACTTACCACCGACGCCCTCGCGACCGGGAAGGCCCTCTTTCGCCAACACGAACCCCTCTCCTTCGTCGATGCGTGCATTATCGCGTATATGCAAACCGAGGGGCTCGGCTACCTGTATGCGTTTGACGACGATTTTGACGCTGTCGAGGATGTCTATCGGCTCGATACAGCAATGGATCCCTACGACCCGAACTGACGCTGGCAGACGGCACGGCTGCTGACGATGTTCGGTCTCAGGATAGTCGCACCTCGTAGTCAGCCGCCAGCTCCTGGAACTCGTCCCACTCCGGGAGCCGGTCGTCGGCGACCTCGCCGTGCGTCTCGAGGTAGCGGAGCAAAGCGTCGATTTGGTCTTCGAGATCGTACTTCACCGCCTGTTCTCGGAGATTCCCCTCGTCGACGTCGACGTGGCTGAGCAGGAGGAGACAGTACGAGCGGTGGCGGCTGCCGTCGTCGATCAGCAGCGTGTGACAGCAGAGCTCCGCCGGCGAGACTGCGTCGAGATCCTCGGAGTAGACGTAGTAGCGGTGGCCGGTAAGCAGGAACTGGAGGTCGAAGGCTGCGAACCGAGCAAGGCCGGTCTCGTGGAACGCCGCCGCGTCGATCTCCGTCTCGGTCTGGGTGAGGAATTCGTCGTAGTCCTCCCAGAGAATCGTGCCCTTCGGGCAACGGCTTCGAGGCGTTGGCGATGCAGATGGTGCGCGAGTTCACGGGCGAACGCGTGAAGGCGGTCGAAATCGGTGTTGAACTCGTAGCGGCCGTCGTCCGTCCCGACGAGCCCGCGGTCACGAAACCGCTTGAGGGCGCGGTTAACCGTGTTACGGTAGTTGTCGCTCCAGTCGGCGATCTCGGAGACGGTTCGCGGCTGATCGAGATAGTACAGCACCTCGAGTGCCTTGCCGGTCAGCAGTTCGGGGAAGTCGATGTGGAAGTACTGGCGGACGAGACCCTGATAGAGTTCAACGGCGCGAGCATCCAACGGGACGATTCGTTTTCGGCGGCCGTCGAGTTCCGTGTAGGCAAGTCCCTTCTCGACGAGGTCGCTGACGGCACGAGAGAGGTAGCGCTCGCTGTGGTCGAGCTCCGTCGCCAGCTCGGATATCGTGTCACGCCGGTCGACGGGGAGGACCGGTACCACCAGATTAACCAACAAAACTATGAATTTGCGAGTTATGTTGGTTAACACGAGAGCAGCCGATGTCCTACGAACCCCCGACCCCACCGGCGAACCTCCCGACAGAGATCGTTAATACGCTCAACGAATTGTCTCCGGAACAGCTCCAAGGTATTGCTACGTACGCCGAAGCACTAGCCGAGCACAAGGAACGTGAGGCCCGTCTCGAGGAGTCGGCAGATCAAAAAGAAATGGAGGAGCGACCAGAGGACCTTCCGGACGACGTTCCTGTCAAAGCGACAATCACGATCAAAGAGATCAACGATAACCGCTACTACTACTGGCAGTGGCGGGACGGCGATAAAATCTGCTCCCAGTACAAGGGTCCGGTCAGTTCGGATGAGTAGGATCTGCTAACAAGATATCGGAATTTTTGGGGAAGAAGATTATCGGAGGGCCGGCGTACAAATGTCGCACATCTCGTACACACCCCTAATTGTAAGTGTTATATCTGATTTCGCCCCCAGATTGTAAGTGTTCACGACCGTAGTACACCCCGGGTTGTAAGTGTTCGACTAGGGGTCGGCCCCCCAGATTGTAAGTGTTTAACCGCTCAGATCACGCACCCCGGCTTGCAAGTGTATCCGTAGTTCACAGCCCCAGCTTTGTTTGAATATCACTGCGTGTATCAGCCTCGTACGTGTCTAAGAACTCCTCGGCGCTGTCACCAAAGAGATCTTCGAAGCGGTCCATATTGTAGAGTGTCTCGATGACAACCCGTGGCTCATCCACAATCGAGTAAATATATGATCGGCCGCCACGACGACCGAGATTTACTTCCTCAGTTTCGAGTAGACCGAACATGTCAAGCGTATCTAGATGATCCCGCACGCGGGACTCAGAAAGCACATCGATATCGAGGCGATCGCAGAGATGCTTATAGAATGAATAGATGGTTTTGACTTTGGCGTCCGCACTCTGATCAACATCAAGAAACGTCGTTGCGACCAAGACAGCCTGCATCTGGACAGTCAAGCGGTTATTGACAATCCGTTCAGTATTCGCCCGATCGACTTGCGAGCGAGCCAGTCGGACATGCTCCTCAACGACATGATCAGCATCCTCATGACGGGCGATATCGCCAGCAGTCTCCAGAAGGTCAAGTCCCATTCGAGCGTCGCCTGTGTCTTGAGCAGTAAACGCTGCACACAAGGGCACAACATCATCACTAAGAACGTTCTCATAGAAGACTAAATCTGCATAGTAGTCCAAGATCGTTCGGAGTTCATTCGCGTCATACGGCGAGAACTGAATCTCTCGTTCGGTTAGTGTGGATTTGACGCGGGGCGAAAGACTCTCGCGAAATTTGAAATTGTTGCTAATGCCGATGATACCTACTTTTGCGTGTTCGAGCTCACCCATCGCGTTTGCTCGAGGAAATTCGTATAGGAGCTCCTCATCTTCGCCGAGTTTGTCGATCTCGTCGAGGACAACGAGAATACTTCCGCCAAGTTCGTCGAGTGCGGTGTAGATATGGTCCCAGAGGGTGTCTGGGTGATGACCTTGCTTGAACGTTTTTTCTGAGTAGAGTTCGTTGGCGAGGTGTGTAATGACTTTGTAGGTCGTATCCCGCTTATTGCAGTTGATGCTAAAGACGGTAAGGTTCACGCCTACTTCTGTGGCGTCGGCCTCAAGATACTCCGTCACCTTGTGAGTTGTCGCAGTCTTCCCGACACCTGTCTGGCCATAAATGAACACATTAGGCGGTCCAAAGCCATCAAGCACGTCTTGGAGAGCTGCAGCAAACGTCTCGATCTCCTCATCCCGCTCAAGGATCTCGTCAGGATGGTATGCCTCTTCGAAGGGTTCCTTCGTTTGAAAAATATCGTTTGCACCCTTGAATGGCGAGTCCATACCTCGTCGTGTAAGCCGATATACTTGAAACCCCACCCTGTAAGTGTTGTAAGTGTTGTATCTGTTCTCGATCTTTTTGAGCACCCCCACCCCGGATTGTAAGTGTTCCATGAGTTGAAGCGGTGAGGCCAGTTATAGGTGAGCGTAGTTTACTGTCTTGGTGGATTTGCTGTTGAGTTGTTGAATCTGATTCTATCTATCTATATATTATATAGTTATGGGTAACGGTAGTATAGCACAATACGATGAAACGTATAAATCAAAAGTTAGACGCTTTGAAAAGCAGGTATACACTTACAATTAGGAGTGTAGGACGGTGTCTACTCAGCGGCTTTTATATTATCTTCCTCTGGTCATTAAACCACACGGGGACCCTAACAGCGGTGAGAACACTTACAATCTGGGGTGGGGGAGGAAGAACGTGCTTCATCGGGGCCAATTCGAAAGACACACCGCAGACATGACCATCCTTTCCATCCAGACAGCCACAGACATGTCCTGCGTGTAGTTCACGGTAGATCAGAATGTCTATGCAGTATTACGACGCGGTGAGGAACGGGATGTGCCGATGACAGCAGGTGGAGATCGTGATTCCCATACGGACATGAGTTCCTGTCAAATGCGTCGTTGACGCAGAAATCATACATGATTTATACTTTCAAGTAGAACTCTGTCACCGCCAGTCGATTGGACGTACAGACTCACAAACATTTCAACAGAGTTTTATGAGAACACAATACAATTATTCTCGATCGTTCCCCTCCCTCCCCCTTACCGAGGGGAACGATTGGCACACGATGTGACAGCGCTCTGGTAGCGCTGTCGGCCCCATCCATCGGGGATGGTGCTTCCTAATCGAACGCAGTTTGAAACGGTGCTTGACGAACAAGACACATAATCACAATTACTTGATCGACCACTCACCCAACCTCCGAATCAGATTAGCTGAATATCGGTGCTGTATTCTTACTCTCCTCTGCTCAATTTTATCGCTCTGTTACGCGTGGGAGCTCACACAAAATCAAGCTACCCATTCAGATCCGTGCGTTCTCATCATAAACAGCGAACTTTTCTTGTTCCTCATAGACTCTCGCATATGGCTCCCGCCATCGCGCACTTCCTATTTGGTACCGCGATCCTGCTCACAGTCGCAGTGCCAGTAGTCCTCCGGTACGACCTCGATCGTGAGCATGCGATTTGGTTGATCCCACTTGGAGGCGTCTGGGGACTCATCCCTGACCTTCACAACATCGCACCTGTCTTCGTCGAGACATTGTATGCGTTCCACAACACGCCGTGGGTCGACTCGTTTGGGCTCCACTACACGCTTGACCGGCCGGCCGTCAGAGCCCAGTACGAGGCGAGCGTGTTCGGCTCCATCACGATCTTTTTGATCGCAATCGCTGGATTTTGGACTGCAGGTCGTATTCGGCGCGTGGCACCCGTTGCTCGCCGACCGCTTGAACATGCATTTGTCATGGTACTCGCGTCAGGACTTGCCGGCGCACTCGCAACCCTTGCACTTTGGGTCGCGATAAGTGTCCAGAGTGGTTTCCCTACCGCAGCAAGTCTTGTCGGGAGCTCCAGCGTGCTTGTAGGTGGCCTGTTGACTGTTCTCGCCGGCGGGGCACTTGGCGCCGTCTGTGCGGTACTCCTCGAGTTTACCCTGTCGGAACCAACGCGGATCGACCCAGCCTCGACGACGGGTGTCGGGCTCCTCTTTGGAGTCGGTGTGTGGCTGATCGCCGTTCCTGTGCCGCTTGCCGTCGTCACCGGGAGTGAAGTGCCTCTCTTGCATCTTGGGAGTCTCATCGCGGTAGTCAGCTACGGCGTTGTCTTTGGCGCTACGTACGGGCTCGTGCGTGGAGCGTTCAGTCCCCGTTCGCCGGTTCGGCTTGGTCCCGGCGTATTGCAACCATCTCAAGATTCGGAATAGTATACCATCAACAAGTAGTCGCTCTTTGTGAGGCGGGTTTCCGAAGCGAGTCATTGATAGCCTGGTTGTCAAGTGCCAGAGCGGTATCCGTGTTCGAATCACGAGGACGTGACCGTGTGAACGGCCCTGTTCCAACTACAGCGGAGCCACCAAATATTTCGATCTTCTAACCTTTATCCGCCTTGCCTGCGTGTTCTCACGCAGTGTGTTCCCATGAAACTCGCATTAATCGGGGTCGGGCAGGCGGGCGGGAAGGTGGTCGACGAGTTCTTGGCGTACGACGCGCGGACCGGTGCAGATGTTGTTCGTGGGGCGATCGCTGTCAACACAGCGAAGGGAGACCTCAGGGGCCTTGACCGTCTCGCTAAGGATCGTCGGATTCTGATCGGTCAAGCGCGCGTGAAGGGACATGGGGTAGGTGCAGACAACGAGTTGGGCGCGGAGATTGCTGAGGAAGATATCGACGAGATCCAAGGGGCACTTGACTCGGTGCCGGTCCATGAGATCGACGCCTTCCTCATCGTCGTGGGGCTCGGCGGCGGGACTGGGTCGGGTGGCGCGCCCGTGATCGCCAAGAATCTCAAGCGGATCCATACTGAACCCGTGTACGGGCTGGGAATTCTACCTGGCAGCGACGAGGGCGGAATCTACACGCTGAACGCCGCGCGGTCGCTCAAAACGTTCGTCGATGAGGTGGATAACCTCATGCTGTTCGACAATGACGCGTGGCGTAGCTCGGGCGAGTCCGTCGGGGAGGGGTTCGACGCGATCAACACGGAGCTCGTACAGCGGTTCGGCGTGCTCTTCAGCGCG
Source organism: Halorubrum sp. Ea1 (assembly GCF_002252965.1). Lineage (NCBI taxonomy): Archaea > Methanobacteriati > Methanobacteriota > Halobacteria > Halobacteriales > Haloferacaceae > Halorubrum > Halorubrum sp. Ea1. The sequence goes on along the minus strand of NZ_NHPG01000047.1, from coordinate 45,209 downwards.
GGCGAGGTAACCAAGGGAAGCGACGTCGCCGAAAGCGTGGTCGACTCATCAGAGATCATCAACACGCTCAAAGGCGGCGGTATTTCCTCATTGGGGTATGCAGACGTCGAAGTGGACGAGCCGCAGCGGAAAGGGTTGCTTTCGCGGCTTCGCGGTGATACAGGTACCGAGGTCGACAGCACGGAGACGACGAATCGAGTTACGAGTCTTGTCCGGAAAGCGACGCTTGGTCGACTCACGCTGCCCTGTGAGGTGAACGGGACGGAACGGGGGTTGCTCGTTGTCGCCGGCCCGCCGGAGTATCTCAACCGGAAAGGGATTGAGCACGGCCGCAAGTGGCTCGAAGAGCAGACGGGATCGATGGAAGTCCGCGGCGGCGATTATCCGCGACGCGGGGAGGGGACGGTCGCAGCGCTCGTGCTGCTCGGCGGCGTGACGAACGTCCCACGAGTGAAAGAGCTTCAGCAAATCGCCATCGAAGCCCAAGAGAACATCGATGAGATCACCGACGAAAGGGAGGAGCACTTCTCGGAGCTGATGGATAGTGACGGAGAGTTAGAGTCGCTGTTTTGAACCTATGGTCGTGGGTGGAACTGCATCTCCTCGGACTTTGTCCCGCTCTCTACTGCAGGCTTGGAAGGAAGGTGGGGCAGTACCCTGATCGGAGTAAGTACTTCTTCATTGCCTGCTCTCCTCCTACCGAAATGCTCTGATGGTGAATACGACGATAATTAACCAACATTTCACCCAAATGGACATTTATGTTGGTTAAGATTGGTTCGCTTCCGGATCTGCCTCTACTACGCGATCGGGTCATGTGAGCGATCCAGTCATCTTCAAGCATAGAAGTCCTGTTGCCGATGCGATACCAACCGTACGGTAAGCTCGGACTCAACAACACAGAAGATGGCGTCACTACGAGAGCCGTTTGTGAGTACCCTTTTATCCGGCCTGAACCCCTCCGCTCTACGGGTTCGGTTTTGTGGTCTCCGGCGAACACACACCGCTGTGTTCGATCCCATGAGAACAAGAGAGACGCACGGAAAATATCCGGCACTTGTTAGTTATTCATCTGAGGTTTATCGTCCCGAAATGTATTAATTGATGTCGGCGGTGCTGACTCATGATTCAGCTTAGCCGAACCACGCTGCGAAGGTCACCCCGATGTATTCACTCCTGATGATACGATCCTGTATCGCGATGGTTGCTGCCGGGGCGAGAAGCTCCTTTGATTGGAAACATGAAAAGACCTATGACGGCATCGTCCCGTCGTCTGTCGTATGAAAGCTGTCGTACTCGCGGCCGGCGAGGGCACCCGCCTCCGACCGCTCACCGAGGACAAGCCCAAAGGGATGGTCGAAGTCGATGGAAAGCCCATCCTCACGCACTGTTTTGACCAGCTTGCTGAGTTGGGTGCCGACGAGCTTGTCGTCGTCGTCGGCTACCGCAAGCAAGACATCATCGAGCACTACGGCGACGCGTACGAGGAGATTCCGATCACGTACGCCCACCAGCGTGAGCAACAGGGGTTGGCCCACGCGCTGTTGACCGTCGAGGAGCACATCGACGACGACTTCATGCTCATCCTCGGCGACAACATCTTCCAAGCGAACCTCGACGACGTGGTGCGCCGCCAGCGCGAAGACCGCGCCGACGCAGCGTTCCTTGTCGAGGAGGTCGACTGGGAAGACGCGTCGCGGTACGGGGTGTGCGACACGAACAAGTACGGCGAAGTGACGGACGTGGTCGAGAAGCCCGACGACCCGCCGTCGAATCTGGTGATGACCGGGTTCTACACGTTTAGTCCGGCCATTTTTCATGCGTGTCACCTCGTCCAGCCGTCCAATCGGGGCGAGTACGAGATCAGCGAGGCGATCGATCTGTTGATCCAGAGCGGGCGGACCATCGACGCGATCGGGATCGAGGGCTGGCGCGTTGACGTTGGGTATCCGGAGGATCGGGACAAAGCGGAGGAGCTGTTGCAAGAGAGGGAAGTGGAAGTGTGACAAGCGAGACCTCCAGTAGTGGTAGCGATTCCCGCCAGTCCGACGATGGCGGCCTGTCCGCCCCAAGCAACCAGACATAATCGGAACCAGTCAGGTGAACGGCCAGTTCCTACAATAGACCGATGCTGTGCCTGACTGCTGTACGCCGATAAAAAGTAACACCGAACCCCTCAACGTCTGCTAGACTCCCCGAGGCAAAAATAACTCTGGGAGTCCGAGCACAATAGAAGATAGGAGCACCGGGGGCTTGGCACTCCCAGCAGTCCCACCCGCCACAGTCCGTGAGCCCCACATGGATTCTTACCGTGTCTGGGTTTGGTCCGACTCCAAACCTGAAATCTCCAACGCTCAGGAGGAGATGGAAAAAATACTGTTGCCAATACGAACGGCATTCGATCCAAGCATCCTAAAAAAAATGAATTGCAATCGAAGCCGGGTCGACGTGACTCCAACTTGTTCGTGAAGCAGAACAGACGAATCGAGCAGATGCCCCTGTAAGACGATGTCGCGGTCGAGACCCGAGGCTCCATTTCGATGAACCGCGCGAGTTTTGTGTCATCGTTTGGAAGAACGCGTATGCGAATCCTCGTGACGGGAGGGGCCGGATTTATTGGCGGCCACCTTGCCGAGTCGTTTCTTTCTGATGGCCACATCGTGACGGTGCTCGACAGTTTTGAACCCTTCTACGCAGAGGGGATTAAGCGTCACACGCTCGATGTGCATCGCAAGGTAGCTGATGAAGGAGACGCCGAGTACCGATTCGTCGAGGGGGATGTTCGAGATCAGGAGACGGTTCAGGAACTCGTCGCTGGGGTTGATGTCGTTGTTCACCAAGCTGCACAGGCGGGCGTGCGCGAGAGCGTGGACAACCCGCGGAAGGTGACCGATATCAACGTCAGCGGAACGGTGAATCTCTTAGAGGCGTCCAAGGAAGCTGACGTCGAGCGGGTGATCCTCGCGAGCTCGTCGTCAGTCTACGGCAAGCCGAAGTCGTTACCTTACAAAGAGTATCATCCAACCGAGCCGGTGAGTCCCTACGGCGTGACAAAGCTCACCCAAGAACACATGGCCCGCGTGTACACGGAGCTTCATGACTTGCCGACCGTCTGTCTACGCTACTTCACGGTGTACGGCCCGCGGATGCGGCCGAATATGGCTATCTCGAACTTTGTCTCGCGGTGTGTGAAGGACGATCCACCAGTGATCTACGGCGACGGCCAACAGACACGTGACTTTACTTATGTGGCTGACGTGGTGAACGCGAACCGGACGCTGTTAGAGTTCGACGCCGCTGATGGCCACGTGTTAAATATCGGGAGTTCGAACAACATCTCGATTCAGGAGTTAGCCGAGACGGTGCGGGACCAGCTCGCGCCCGAACTGGAGATTGAGTACGAATCTGCGCGCGAGGCTGACGCCGAGCACACGCACGCATCAGTGGAGAAGGCAAGCGAGCTGATCGGGTATGAGCCCTCACGGACGATCACGGAGGGAGTCGGCGAGTTCATCGAGTGGTATCAAGCGAACCGAGAGTGGTACGAGCCGTTGGTGCGGTCATCATAATCAATCGAGAGTCACGCTTGTGTGGTCTGTTGCAACGTCGACGGTGGCGTCCGTGTACTCACGGATGGTGCTGACAAGCTCATCGGCGTGCGGTTCCGTCTCGGGGAAACAAATGCGTGAGCAGAATGCGGTCGACATCGACATCTGTGAACAGCTCCCCAAGTGCCGTGGGTGTCGAATGCCCTGGTGCCTCCGTTCCATCCGGATACGTGCACTCGTGGACGGGGACATCAGATCCGTTTGCAAGTGAACAAACTGGCTCGGTTGGAGCCGTGTCACCGGCAGTCGTCACTTGCTCGTCAAACTGGTATTCGTACCCGGGTTTCGAGTGATCTGTTGGGGCGCGTTCGATCTCAAGGTCGTCGATCGTGAACGGATCCGCGCCGGCTGGGGGTTCACGGACAGAGATGGTGAGTCGCTCTGCGAGATCATCGACGACGAATAACGCGTCGCAGACGTTTTGGATGCCCTGCAGACCGATAACGGTGAACGTGTCATGGCCGTCGAGCAGACGGGCCTTGGCGGGGGTGGGAAGGTCCGCAACGTGATCGAGATGTGTGTGCGTCAGGAGGACGGTGTCGACATAACGGTAGTCGATAGCCGACTGTGTAAGCCGGTGGGTGATGCCGCTGGCGCAGTCGACGAGATGGGTTGACTCGGCGTGGTGAACGACAGCGCCCGTCTGGAGCCGCGTCGGTTACGGGAGCGCGCTTCCGGTTCCGAGTAGGGTCAAGCAAGCGCATGGGCGTTCGTATTTGATCGACTGTGAAGAGGGTGTGGGAGAGCCAGCGGTGTCTGGTTCGGGGAGGTGGTGTTGAGGGATGATCTCGACTTGAAGCCGCAGGTTGTTCGACAGCTGGGGCCAGAGACCGACGGCTTGAGGTGGCTCGTATGTGCTAGGTCTGGTATGGACGCGGTCATTCTTGCTGTTGGGCGGGGCAGTCGATTTGACGAGCTCACCGACGACCGACCGAAGGGGACTCGTCGACGTCGCGGGGCGGGCGCTACTTGTGTACGGTTTCGAGACGGGGATCGATGGCGGGGCCGCCGAACTGGTCGTGATCGTCGGGCACGAGGCGGGGCAGATCATCGATCGATTCGGCGACGCATTAGAGGGGACTCCTATTACGTACGCCCACCAGCGCGAGCGGCTGGGCTTCGGGCATGTGGTGTTACAGGCAGATCCGCACGTCGAACCTTCTCCTCGTGAACGGTTATAATGTCTTCGCAGGGAGCGTCACACCCGCAGCTGTTGAGGAGGCTGACGCCGTGCTCGCTGTCGAGGAGGTGTCGGCCGAGATCACGACCACGACCGGCGTGCTCGAGACGGACGAGGCGGGGCGCGTAACGGGGATAGTTGAGAAGTCGGCCGAGCTGTCGTCGACGCTCGTCACGACCGGGTGTTACGTGCTGCCCGCTGATGTCTTTCATGCCTGTGCGCTGCTACAGTCGTCGGCCGAGGGCGAGTATCAGTTGAGTGAGGTTCTGGGCCTGTTGGTGCGTGCGGGGTACGACGTGGCGACCTTGCGGTTCGGCGGGCGTATGAATGTGAACACGCCCGCGGACGTGGCATGGGCGAGTGAGTTGGAACGTGTCAAGACGCTCCATGACGACGTGGGTAATCCTGCATGAGGTCTCTCGGGGTCACGTCCCGAGGTACTCGGCCTGCTCCGCCCGCCGATTGAGGGGAAGTCGGGCCAGTACTAATCACATACGCCTCGGAAGCGATCGCGAACCGACAGCAGAGCGGGAGATCCCGGCGTGGTCCGGCGAACTCTGTCGACGAGCGTCCGTACACGGATTGTGAGCGCGAGCGTGGGACGAGACTGACAAAGCAGGATTGAACAAGGACCAAACAGCTTCTTTTGGTATACGTAAGCCGTGCTCGCTTTCCTACGAAGAGGACTATCTGACGAAACCCGTCATATCAAAGGCGCGAAAATGTTGACGTAGAAATCTTCATTCAGATAGGAAACAGGAATAAAAAAGATAAATCAAGCAACAAACCGTATCATAGATTCTGTATACTCTCTAATCAGATTTGGTAATCTCTGCGTGATTAGTTCAGTTTCTTTTGGAGAGATTACGGAGAGCCTCAGAGTCAGGATGGCATATACAACAAATCCGATTGGCGGGACCACGATGAGGGAACCAATAGACGAGTCGATCGCCGATGAGAGTCCAAAGATGATACCAGCAGCGAGGAGGGCAACGATTGCGATCCTCGTAAGGCGGAGATCGTCGATCGGATCAAACCCGATTCGCCGCGCAGCGAGCACGTGAAGTACCAACATCGATCCGTAACCGATGCTTGTGGCGACAGCTGCTCCGCGAGTTCCGTACGTTGGAATTAGTAGCGCGTTCAGACAGAGATTAATAAGCGAAGCTGTACCGGTTGCGAGGATTAGCACACGAAGTTGACCCTTTCCCTGTCCAATAGCGAATATCGGGCGAGCGAGCGCGAAGCCGAGAACACCCGGGAGTAACAAGAGAAGTGGCAACACGGCCGCGTCAAAGCCGGATCCGAAATACAGTGGAACAAAATCTCGTACAAGCACTGCCAAACCGATCGCGAACAAAAGTACAAGTGAGAGATTGTAGCGCGTGGTCCGGGACGCTAATGTCGTGATTCGATCCGTGCGATCGTTCGCCCAGAGTTCCGAAGACGAATGGAGAAGTACCGTCTGGAGCGCGTTCGGCACAAACCAGAGGAACTCAGCAACCACGAGTGCGGCCTTGTAGTATCCAGTCGCTTGATCACCAGTTAACACTCTGAGAAAAAGAATATCGACATGGTACAGGGAAGCCGTCAAGAGGATCAGGACAACGCTGAGACTATTAAAAGAAAGTAGTTCTTTTTTTGGGAACTTGTCCGGAAGACGTGCGAAAACGGATCGAAGACTGAGGTTTTGAAACAGCATCGCGTACGCGAGAATTGAGACGATCAGGGTGGACACGATCTGTCCGACGAGAACACCGACGAGTCCGTGACCGACATACACGAGAGAGAGACCAAAAACGCCGAAAAGAGCTTTCTTCAGGATTCTCAGCGGTTCACTTCGGTCCTCAAATCCAAGTCCCATTAGTCCACCACGAGCGACGGAATTCGCTTGACGGGAAATAACTAGAATACCAAGAAGATAAAAATAAATGCCAAATTTATTTCCAAAAAAGCGATCAGAGAAACCAAGCCACGAAAATACAAAATACGTCACCGCTGCGGAGACAGCTAATATGAAAGCTATTCGCAGATAGAAGCCGAAGACGTGTTCGATCCAGTTTGACTCTACTCGATCCTCGGCGATATACTTTCGAATTCCGTCAAAGATTCCAGCATTAGTGAGAATCATCGTGATACTCAAGATCGAGAGGAGAAACGCATAGTTTCCGTATTGTGAGCTACCAAGTAACCGGACGAGAACTGGTGTTATGAGAAGTCCAAGAAACAGGGTAACTATTTTTGATCCGAAGATCGAAATAAACCCTCGAACGATATTATTCATAATCGGAGCACTACGGAGATACTACACATCATGCGGGTTCAGCTCATACATTAATTACGGTGATGGATACAGTCTTTACTCCTTGAAATCTACATCGATGCTCGTAAAAAGACCTCGCTTCCGCGCTGGGATAACTCCGTCACTTCGAAGCCAGCGTCCGTGAGGAGGGTTTCAACTTCAGACACCTCTGCCTCGAAGCCCCTAATTTTCTCCGGGTGTACTTCGACGTACACCAGTCGACAGTTCTGACGAAGGGTTTCTCGAAGTCCTCGGAGCACGGAGAGTTCGGCACCTTCGACGTCGATCTTCAGGACTGTCGGTTTGGGCAGTTCGCGATCTTCGAGTAGCGAGTCGCCTCTGGCAGTGTCGACTTCAAGGGTTCGTTCGGTGTTGCCGGTCGCGATGGCGTGTTCACCTTCGCCGGCCTCGTCACCGGTGAGAGCGAGATCGATGGTGCCGTCGGTGTCGGACAGCGCGATCTGAATGATTTCGGCGTCAAGGTCGTTCAGTTCGAGGTTTTCTCGCAAGTGATCCGCGTTCTCCGGTTCGGGCTCGAACGCAACCATTCTGCCAGGACCGAGTTCGGCGGCAGCGAAGCAAGTGTAGGTTCCGACGTTCGCACCGATATCGTAGAAAATGTCGTCCGAATCGAGTTTGTTCAGTAGATCTTCAACAACGGAACTTTCGCCAGCGAGATTACGAAAACGCATGAACTCGGTGAACGTATCGGTCCGGAAGTCTATTGATTGATTAGCGATCTCTTGTGTTTGCGTATTCTCGGAAAGAGCGTACACAAGTTGCCAGAATGGTTTTGAGAGAAGTTTGTTGAGGCCCGTTTTACGGATGATCTGACGAACTCTGCCAGAATATAACCGAGATTGAATATAGCGCAATTGCTTTCCAAAATTTGGGGTCGTAGACATGTTGTTACTGGTAGGAAACTAATGAAACATCAAGAAGCCGTCGGTTCTAGTTGATTGCTCAATATGGAATTTGATCGAAATTATTTATGTGAACCATTCTGTTAAATATGTTAGGGTATGCTCTGTTGAATCCGCAGAAGCCGACGGAGTAGCGTCGCTGTAAGGAGAGTACCGAAGCGGAAGAGTAGATTGGCCACATTCGACTCTTCCGCTTCGTTAAGCAAGACGCGTCGCTGGCGCAAAAGCGCTGTGCCGCCAATCCAACGGTGGTGAGTGATTCGACTGGCCACGGATTTTCCAGGTGCAAGTATGTCATGCTCCACTTTTTGCGGGTTCACATGGGCGCGACATACCGCGAGATCGTCGATTGGGTGAGTGAAATAGATCGCTTTCGTAGTCTGTTACAGCCCCCTCGAACAGCATTTCCCGTACCCTCAACGCTGTACCGGTCGCTTGAGAGGGTCCCATGTCTGTATGATGCGGCTTCCTTCGTGAGTCTGCGAATATCTGCGACCCAGGCCCGCACAGACAGTTCTATTGATGCCACTTCTTCGATCGCGAAACGGCATCGAGACACTACCAACACCGCTCGGATCGCCACATACGTACGCTCAAAACGACGGCGTTCGTTGACGCTGATTCGTGCGTTCTCCTCGATATTCGCTGCTCGGTACACTGGTCCACGACATACAAATTGGCCGTTGAGTCGCCCTTCGCAACACCGAGAAATCGAGAGTCTCGCCGGCGACAAAAGCTATGACGACCCATCGCTCCGGAACGCTCTCGGTTCAGAGAGCACCCGGTCCTTGCTTCGCCACCGACTGTTTGCTGCCTACGATCAGCACACAGCACACGATTGGATAGCGAATTTATGGCCAACGCTGGATGACCGAGAAAGCAGTCTCGGTCATCAAGCGTCGTTTCGGCTCCGCTGTCCAATCGTGCGCATGGTACCGCGTGTTCCGCGAATTCGTGGTGACCGCCACAGTCAACAACCTCGAACAAGCGTTCAAACAGTGGTCCCATGCTGTCGTCGGATTCAACAAGGAAATTAAATTAAATGCGATAATTGCTGTGAAATCCCTAAGATTGGTATCAGTGATAGCGAAAAATAGAGACTACACGTAACAACTATATCCTTAAATAGTAATCAACAAGCATGATACGTCACTTCGTGAATAACGACTTTCTTAAAAAATTAGCTATAAAAGTTAGAAAGCCGTTCCTCATGCTCTTGTACCCAGACAAATATTCATCAGACGCATACGTAAGATACCTGCGTGTACAAGGAGTGAAGATAGGGGAAAATACCGAATTCTATAGTCCAGAAACTAGCCATATTGACGTAACTAGGCCTTCCCTTGTTGAAATAGGCGATAATGTGAAAATGACACGAGGTACAACAGTGTTAACCCACGACTATGCATGGAGTGTTCTCCGAAACAAGTACGGAGGAATATTCGGTTCAGCAGGAAAAGTAAAGATTGGAGATAACGTATTCATCGGAAATAATACTACGATATTGAAGAACGTAGAGATTGGAGATAACGTAATTATAAGTTCAAATTCGCTGGTAAATGACGATGTACCTTCCGACTGCGTTGTAGGGGGAGTTCCAGCAAGAAAGCTATTAAACCTAGACGAGTTCTATGAGAAAAGGAGAAGCGAATATGTGGCTGAGGCGAAGCACTATGCTGAATCTATAAAACAGAGATTTGATAGAGATCCTATACTCTCGGATTTTGAAGAATTTTTCCCGGTATTTCTGGAACGTGAAGAGGAGAATCTAACTCCTGAATTTCGTAGAAGGATAACTGATAATGGGAATTTACCTGCGAGCGAAATTGAATTATTTCTTGATTCGGAACCGGAATACGAATCATTTGAGGATTTCTTGGACGATTGCGATATCTAGAATTCAGCACTCTGAGGCGAACTACAGAGATGTGTGGTTAATATACTTATTGCCAGCGATCTTTATATTTCACCAAAGAAGTGGCAACCACGAAAGCACTTATAGTAGTTCTGTATCGATTAATGGCGGTGTTCAGATAAGGATTGAAAGGTGAGGCGGTGCGTTTTCAAAGTGTTCTATGCCCGAAAACAACCGCCTCAACGGCTGTTTAGACGAGATCAACTTAGAGTTTGTGGAGCGAGAAGCAACACCGAAGCTGTTGATGAAGCTCAGTATTCAGCTCCATCTGTCTGGACTATCGCTTTCTAATACTGTTTTGTTTCTTGAGGTATTCGGTGTTGATCGAGTTCGATCGACCGTTCATAACTGGGTTCACAAGGCCGATTTACAGCCGGAATCTGGTCGGAGCCCGAATAACATTGTGGTCGATGAGACAGTGATTCGACTTGACGATGAACAGTATTGGCTGTACGCTGTCGTCGATCCGGAAACGAACGATCTACTTCATACACAGCTTGAACCGACGACAAACAACGCTCTCGCAGATCGGTTTTTCGCTGATCTCCGTGACAAACACGACATTGATGACGCAACAGTTCTCGTAGATGGATCAGCTTCACTTCAGCGAGCCTGTCGCAAACACGACCTCGATTTCAGGTACGAACGACATGGAAATCGGAACAGCGTCGAACGTGTCTTTCGTGAAATAAAACGCCGAACTACCAGTTTCTCAAACTGTTTTAGCAACGCCAGAGCAGAAACTGCTGACGAATGGCTCAGATCGTTCGCTTTCGTATGGAATCAGCTTATCTGAACACGAGGCCCGAAATGGACAAGCAATAGATAGTAGAATTCTGCCCTGTCCATATCAATCGATATCAGTGCAGGTACGATAATCTTGGTGTTTGAACATTTTCCCCATTCTGAGTGAATCCGACAGAGAAAATACTGCCAGCATCGATCATATAAACCTACAAAGACGAGAGGCTAGCGTCCGGCGTCGATGATCTCTCGTCGCGATCCCCGATCTAGACGGAGAAATTGCTGTCGACGATAGGTGCAATACCGCTAGCGGACTTCCGGAACTTGCTATTGGATATGATAGCGACGGCGACGGGTCAGTGGACAGCCAGTATATAATGGGTGGGAACACTATCTAGCAGATAGTTATTATTACAAATCTGCGAATGAGAGACCTATAACATGGCCTTGGATCCAGATACACACGACACAACTCCTATCGCGGATAAGACTGAATATATCTATGACTGGTATGAAAATTCTCGAATGACTGAACTAACGACACTGATTGACGAGGTCCATCACGGTGGTGGAAGAGTGGCTTCGGTAGGCTGTGGTGATGGATATTTCGAGGAGAAATATCTTTCTGACAGATTTGACGAAGTTATTGGCGTGGAGATTGTGGAAGATCGGGTACGAGAAGTTCGAGAACGTGGGATTGAGGCAATTCATTCAGGCGTTCCACCGATGCCTTTTGCTGATAACTCACTGAATGCAGTCGTCTCTTTAAGTGCAATCGAGCATTTTCCTGACGAACGTGGATATATTGAAGAGGTTATTCGCTGTCTTAAGCCCGGCGGCCATTTTTTTCTTAATTTCCCGATCGAGGTTGGTATTGGTGGTTTCATACGGTTTTTGGGAAAAAATATAATCCATCCGGAGAAAAAAGACACGCCCAATTCGTGGAAACGTTTCACAGATTATACTTGGGAAGAACTGTTAAAAAAAACGACTCGTGATAAACATGGTACGAACCACCGATACTATAATTATAAGTTTGTGATCCAGGACCTAGACGAATTGTTTTCCGAATTTGTGATCAGGCCATGGCCTGTTCGGTTCCTTGGGTCGCTGAATATCGCCTTCTTTGCGAGGGCTTCATTGTGACGAAGATGTCACTATTCCAGCGTTCGTTCCGACAACCGCAACTCCGTTGCTCAAGACGGCAGCACACTCAACCTCGTGATTGACGGGGACGTGACGGCTCCGACGGACCACAAAATCGGTTTGACCTACTGATATCTTCGGGGCCCGGCACGGCGAACCCGACACTTCGGGGTCTCTGCGCTAAACGTCCCACTCCATTCACAAACGATGAATCTCCATTTATTTTTCAGGGAGGGTCTGGCGCGAACGTCGTCGACTGTGCGATTCGGTCCGAAGTTACCGACAGAATCAATCGCGGCATAATCAGCTACGAGATCGATGTGAAGGTCAGCGGGATGGACTTGGACTCCTCGGAGAACGTCGCATACGGTCTCTATAGCAAGCGGGGAGGGGGCTTCTACGTGAGAGATGCGAAGGATATTACCGGAACAATCACGGGAGACCTGTATTCACTCGCGGATGGTGTGATAAACGTTGAGGGCGAACCCACGAACGTCACTTACGGGAACCTCATCAACTTCGAGGTGGGCGCCGGTAAGGTAGAGTGGTGGTCTCGTCGTGAAACAATCACCCCGGACCACGGTAGGAAGATAGTCAAAGACACGCAACTGATCTTCACCGGCGGCGAGACGAAGGAAGTATTACTAGTAAGCGACTCCCCGTCAAGCAAAATTTCCCGCTAGCCGGTTCGGGTCGACATAACGCCTCTCAGCCCGGCGACTGCAGGTGCCGATGTTGGCTTCGAAGCCGGTCAGAAATTTCTTCTGAACGGGACCGATCTCCGCGTGATCATCTCTGAAATTCAGAATAGAGATGGGGGTGACGATCGAATCAGAGCATACGCGGAGAATGTATACTGAACCTGACGAGTAAAGGTTGTTGTGAGATTGTTTCAATTCTATTAATAGTATGATTCAACAGTATTGTGAAACAGACTTGGACGTGTATACTTTATTCCGAGTTCGCTCCAGCTCTGATTCCATATCCCATGTCCACTCATACGTTCCTTGTGTCACGGAGTGACTGTTTTGGGCGCGCTCTCGGTATGCAATACACTTATAATCAGAACTAATAGTACCGTTTAATACACCTGTTCCAAGTGGTTGATGAATCGAAGGTTCCTTTTGACGCACTATGTTTGACCGTGGGTTTTCACCCGCAAATCTAGCATCCGCATATACTCTCGTGCTATAATTTTCTCCCCACATTTTAGCATCAGCCTCGGGCTCTGTTAGGTACGTTCGAGTTGAGTCGTGATAGTCTGGTGTTGCCGTGGCTGCAAAGAGCTGCGTGAAAATGAATAATATAGCGATAGTCAGAATTAGCGTTTTCCTTGGTGTGATCTCTAGGGCAACAGCGCCACCAATAATGACAACTAATAATGGAGCTGCATAGAACAGCATCCGGTTGTTACTTATTGGAGCGAACACTGACGCGATCACCATTGATGTGATGACGGCAGTCGAGATGAGAAGATAGATTGTGTTCTCTCTTCGGTAGTCAGTCGTAGCCAAATACCACCAACAGATACCTGCAATAGAAAGGCCGACAAGAAGTTGCATTGAGTAACTAATCAACGAAAGGACATCCCCATTAAGAGCAACTGCCGCAGTAAACTCCACTTCTGGAGCCGTCTGAGGTGATGTTCTAATTGCTAATATCCTCGCAATAGCACGGTCAAAATAGTTGACGAGGTAATCCCACTGTACGAACAATATTAAACCTGCTAACATCGCGAGATTAAACGTTGGCTTCAACGCAGTCGTTTCGTTCTGGCTTCCAATAATGATTTTCTTGACAAATAAGGCGGTGAATGTGCAAATAAATGTGACAAATAGTAAAAATGCAGCAATTTTATGAGAATATAGACTCCCTGTGACAAAGGCACCCACAAGTAAAAACAGACTCAGTCGGCGATCTGGAAGTCGGATATAGAGACTGGTAGACATGATTGCGCCAGTCCAGTAAAGAACTGCAATGTTTTGAGGAATCGGTGCGATTGCCATTCCAACAATTGGCGCGACAGTTACCGAAAGGGCAGCAGCTAGGAGTGCGGCTCCTCTGTCGTCCCACTGCCGATCGACAATTGCAGCCGTTGATATAGGTATCATTGTGCCGGCGAGCAGCGCATAAATCAAGAATCCACTCGGCGCGGTGACTCCAATAATACCAGACCCAATGGCTGCGAGAATGACCATCAATGGTGCTGAAGAGTAGAATGGGGACGGAATCACGTCAGTTGATCCAGATTCAATCATCTGCTGGGTCCACAATACGATTTTACCAGTATCTGTACCCACCATCGAAGCACCGAACTGTGCCATCCAAATGAAATGGATGATAGATATCGCACATACGAATAAGACCGGAATTGTCAACCGGTTGTTCTCAGAGATATAGTAGAATCCAACAATAGTGATGACAGACAGTGCTAGCGTTGCTGGAGCGATGGGGAATAATCGGCCAACCGAGTGGGTCCCAATGACCATAACGGAGACGAGAAGACAAAGGACGACTCCAATAAACTTGTGATGCCTATTATTCATGAACGGTTTGTGATTCCTTGTTTGATTCTGGCAATACGTCAATAATCATATAGGTCATGGACCAAGCGATAACCAAAGCAAAAGAATACTCTTCAAGGCTCCCCCGCCCTCCCTCATTAATAAACTGAAACATCGGTAATGTAAAAATGATGAACCACAGAAAGAAATCAATAATTTGTATTTGAAAGTGAGATCGTCGGACATAGTTTCTAATAATCAAACTGCATAAAATACCTTTCGAATAGGTCGACTTACCCCTGTCTGGGATCCATAGACAACGGGATTCTGAGGCTGGCTATATCGCCTAATTCATGATCCAAACCCTGTAAAAATGAGCCTCACTCGCCTCATCGCCTACAGCGTGCTCACCGTTGCCGTCGCCTGTCTCCTAGTCATGTGGGGACTGTTCGGAATGATGTACGCGCACGGCACCACGCAGATCACGACCAGAGCCAACATCTTCAACGAGTTCGTCGTCGAGCTCGTCGTTGAGTGAGGTGTCGACGAGCTCGTCAGAATGAAGCGGGGTGTCATCAATTGCCTCTCGTTGCGTAATAAAGATCCTCAGGACAGAGATAATGATCTGATTCTCTTGGAAACCCACATCATCTATTTCTGTGTAATCCACACCAATTTTTCTGGTATCCGCGCCTTCTAATCTAATACGTCTAAGAAACGATCACAAATAGTGAGATTATAATAAACACCAGAGCAAGAGATAGCAAAGAAATTGGATGCGAAAGCCTATGAAGTGTTATCACTTTATCAAACCCATGACCCAGAGCGATACGGTATCCGTTTTGTATACTCCAGACGGGGACTACTGGGCACATACATATATTTCAATCTGGTCCCTGTTGGATAACAACCGAGATAACCAATTAGATATCTATATAATGTCTGAAAAGATGGATCGCGAATTCTCGGAGCACTTAGATACCCTCTATAAAAATTTTGATGATTTTGAGGTTACATTTATTGAAGTAGATAATATCTCAGACTTCCCTACACCAAAGCATTTCTCCCAAGCAACATATTATCGGCTATTAATTGATGAATATATCGACACGGAAAATGATCGCTTGCTCTATATTGACGGTGACACAATTATTCTGGAGGATATTTATTCACTCGCAGAAATTGACCTATGCGGGAAAACCATAGCTGGTGTCCCGCACGTGAGAAGAAGAGGGTACGAATTCGGACTCCCGATCGACTCAGAGTACATTAATACAGGTGTAATGGTTATAGATTTAAGCCAGTGGTCAAAATACAACATTGGCGATAAGTGTGAAAACTATATCCGAAAAAATTCAGAGGATCTAGAGCTGCCTATTCAAGAAACAATAAACAAAGTAGCCTATAACGATATACTACTAATTGAACCGCGATATAACCTGACGTACGACTGGCGATTAGAATATAAATTGAGTGGAAAAGAATGTAACGCAAAAATCGTACATTTCACAACTGGGAGAAAGCCCTGGAAATACTCTCAATACCCAGAATATAAAGAAGAATATTATAATTATGTAAAGAGAACTCCCTATTCTGAACAAGTGATGGAAGATGCCAAACTCTCAAAATTTCCCATTCGGTTGTTCAGAAAAAGCAGTTATTCAGATGATTTTAAAATATATGTCGGTTATTTGAGGAATATTTTGTAGTCAACTTGATTTCCGACGTATAGTGTAGTATAAAATGACAATCAACGTACGAATATCTAGAAGATAGGCAAAATGTAAGTGCTCAAATGCAGATCCGTATTCGTTTAGTGCTAGATGTTGTTGCGCTATAAATATATCTTGCATTTCAGTAATAGGATATCCACGACGGTCATAATCTTCAATTAACTCGTGATTTCCAACACGGAACTCCTCGATAGCGGATAGCTTATCTTTAGGATGAGCCGTTCCAGTATCATGTAAAATAGTCAATTCCTTATCAATATACTTGAAATCCCCATGCTTCAAGCAGTTAATCACGAAAGAGAGATCCTCATACCTATGTAATTCTTCAGGGAAACCACCCACCATTTCACATAATTCCCTCTCAACCAACAAGGTTGAGCCCGCGTGAACAAATCCGTTGAACGAGAGCTGTGCCACAATCAACTCTTCTCTACAACCAGTAAGCGGTTTTCCATGGAAGAAGAAATCATATATCGATCTTAGATAGCTAGATCGCTTAACAGAAGCATTAGTATAAACACCTAGACATTCCATAGATTCAATAACCTTTAATTGAGTCTCGAGCTTCTCAGGAACCCATTCATCATCTGAGTCCAAAAATGCGATGTATTCCCCCTTGGCATGCTGTATTCCAGTATTTCGTGCTTGACTAACCCCCTCATTTTGTTTATGCCTGAAGTATCGAATCCGATTATCTTCGTACCCTTTGACCAAGTTTGTTGTATCATCCATGGAATTGTCATCAACAACAATCAGTTCGAACTCCGCAAATGACTGGTGAAGCACGCTATCAATTGCACGCTCCAATTCTTCTCTCCGATTATATGTTGGTATTATAACGCTAACAAGAGGGTTATCAACCATATCTACGGTGTTCATAGTAATGATTTAGTACGCACGATTTTAATTTTGGTTTATTGTAAATATCCTAAGTCTTCGAGACGTCCTTGTATATTTTCTGACATATTTGCGTCAGTATTCTCATCATCCTCCTCGAATCTGCGAAGCCAATCATCGAGTTTGTCATTGTATTCGTCCACAACATCTTGGCAACTTCCAACTAAGTTAGCTAGTTCTCCGATGTCTGATTGGAGATCATAAAGTTCCTCCGTACCGTCTGAATAACGGATATATTTCCAGTTTTTATCACGTACCATCCGGATAGATCGATCATATTCATAAACATCCTCAGAAATATCATTAATCCGCTTTTCCAAGGCCTCTATTGAAGGCTGTGGAGCCATATATTCTGCGTAGAGGTACTTACGAGGAGTGGCATCTGAAGCCGGGTGAAACGACTCCCCCTGCATTTTATCTGTGATACCAGACCCTTCAACCCCTGCAATATCTAGAATAGTGGGTGCGATGTCTGTCAGTTGAACCAGATCATCAACTGTTTCTCCCCCCATAAATTCCCCACCATGAATTACCAACGGTACATGAAGCAAGGTATCATAAAGGCAATACTGGTGATCCATTAGACTATGCTCACCGATATTCTCTCCATGATCTCCAAGAATTATTAATACCGTATCATCCCACTCGCCGGCGGCTTTGAAAATATCGACGAGCTCCCCGATACGCATATCTAGATAAGAAAGTTCTCCACGGTATAGTGAACGGAGAATTTCGAAGTCCTTGAGATCCATTTCTAAATCACCAGCAATATACCTGAACGCATCCTGTTCCACCTCCATCGCCTCATTATAACTAACCTCATCCGGGAGGAATTGCTTCGTATATTCTTTTGGAGGCCTATATTCAAGATGGGGCTCAAAATAATTCACAAAGAGGAATAAAGGATTAGACCTGTCTCTATTGGAGAGTCGTTGGGAAATCCATTCGTTTGTACTTCTTGCTCCGTCATCCGCTATGCGCTTTTTTTGCAGTAAGGCATAAAAAGTGTTAGAAAAATTTACAAGAGGATTTCCATCAACAACCTCTTTTATTAATTGGATGATTCTATCTTTTCCATCATACTTTCGGGTGGTCGTTATTGGATCCATACCTGATTGGATATATTGCCAATTTTTATAGAATGTGGTGAATCCACGATCAAATCCAAACTCTTCGCTTATCCATGTATTATTTGAGACACCTATCGTTTCGTAGCCCGAATTCTGAAGAGCTTCAACAAAACTAGGCGAGCTCGGATTAAATCTTTTTGCAGCGGCATTTGATCCGTGTTTTGATGGGTACTGGCCAGAAAAAATACTTGCATGAGACGGCAGGGTCCACGGTGCTGCAGAAAATGAGGACGTATAATCTGTGCCATTATCTGCTAATTGGTTAATATTAGGAGCCACATCAGAATTTGAGACGTAGTCATATCGTGCAGTATCCATCACAAGTAGGACAATATTTTTCATATGCGATCACCAAACAAATATAGATCGGGATTCATTTTACTGATATATATCTATTCATTTTTGTGTATATTATTGTTTGGATTTCGTAGAGTTTCTAAGTATGTCACGGTAAATATTAGTTGTTCGTTCAACGGTATTCCTCCACGAATAATTCTCAACAATCTTTTCCCTGCCGCATTTCCCCATCTGAGCCCTTTCTTCTGGAGAATTTAATAGGTGCTTAGCCGCATCAAATAATTGAGTTGAATTCCCTGGGTCAACCGTTATCCCCGCACCTTCCACTATCGGCTGTAGTTGGGGCAAATTCGTGACAACAACTGGGGTACTACAAGCCATTGCTTCAAGTACCGTCCGAGGAAGTCCCTCGCTAAAACTTGGGAGAACGAAAACTGAACTGTTATCGTAAATTTTGGGAAGTCTCTCATTAGGGATCTCTCCCAAGAATTCAACTTGGTTAGAGATGTTCAATTTGACTGCTTTGGCTTCAAGTTCACCCTTTAGTGGTCCATCACCAACGATTTTTAATTTTAAGTCTGTAAATTTAGTTGTCAACTTGGAAAATGCCCTGAGTAAATATTTAGGACCTTTCCCTTCTTTCAACCTCCCAACAAATAACAATTGATTGCCGGATTCACCGTTTCTAGGTTTGAATTCCGCACAATCAATACCATTGGAAATCACTGAAATATCCGTATTTATGTCCCTATCTTCTAATCGGGCTTTGTCGGTATCAGTGTAACATAAGATCTGTTCTGCTGACTCGAACGTGAATTTTCCTAGTGTAGGATTATATATTCTGTGTAACCAATGAGGTGCTGTTTGTGAAATAAGTCCATGGTTCGTCACAACTGCCGGAATTGACCCTAGCCTAGCAAACACAGCGGCGATATTACTACTCGCATAGAGATGAGAATGAATGTGAAGTATATCAAATTTCTTATATTTATTATAGAGTGTT
This sequence comes from Halorubrum sp. Ea1, assembly GCF_002252965.1. Classification (NCBI taxonomy): domain Archaea; kingdom Methanobacteriati; phylum Methanobacteriota; class Halobacteria; order Halobacteriales; family Haloferacaceae; genus Halorubrum; species Halorubrum sp. Ea1. The sequence continues at coordinate 25,827 of NZ_NHPG01000047.1, read as the reverse complement.
TGTATGATTCTTGGCGTGATTGAATTATCAAGTGGTCTGAATAACTCGTTGTGGCGCAGAAGATTATATCCATTCCTAAACTCTTGTCTTGGTAAAGTATGATCGCCATTATCAGAGGTCAAGATAGTTACTTCATGGCCCATCTGAGCTTGGAGGCGAGACATATGATGAACATGTAATCCGACACCACCTACAACTTCTGGATAAATGCTATTTGCCACCCGTAATATGCGAATATTATCAACCATATTCTATTTAATACCCATTCTCTTTATGTTCATTCACTTGCATATCAAAGAGCATTGCGAACATCACGAACATGCTACCGATACTGAACAATATTAAACTTATTGACACACGGATAAATAACGGGTCGCCAAAAACCACTTTTGAATATATCGACCAAATACTCCCGAATGTTCCTAAAGCGGCTGTTCCAGTCCCGAATACGTAGAATAATGCTAACGGATGGAAATCTAATATAAGATATTTAACTTTTAGTCGCCATAAGAAGTTACTTAGCAGCATCATCGAGACTTTTCGGATGTAGGTTGAATACTGAATACTTGACTCTTCGTCTCCGTACACTGCCGGTATTGCGACATCAGCAACGCGCATCCCTTTTGCGTTCAATTTGACGAGGAGGTCGTTACAGTAGCCGTAATACTCGTACATGGCCTCCACACCGACGTTCTCCAGCGCATACATTGAAATTGCCGTATACCCATTCTGCGGGTCCATCGTCTTCCAGTATCCACTGGAGATCTTCGTCAGAAACGTCAAGATCGAATTCCCCAAAAAGCGGAACTTGGGCATCTCCGATCGATACTCCTTGTACAGTAAGCGGTTCCCTTTGGCGTAATCGGCATCACCCTCAACAATAGGATCTAACAGCTTTGTCAATTGACTCAGGTCCATCTGGCCATCACCGTCAACTGTGGCTGTCACATCTATCTCATCATCACGAGCAGCTAAATAGCCTGTTTTGATCGCCCCCCCTGCCCCACGATTCTCCTCATGCTGGATCGGCACGACACGGCCGATCATGTCGTGACGGACCGCACGTCCGGCAAGCGATCCACCGCCATCAGCAACAGCACGCGTTTCCTCGGCAACATCTCCAGGGACGAACGCTTCTCGATCCACTCGGGCAGCTTCCATCACCTCCGACCATGTCTCATCAGTGGAACAGTCGTCGACGACGAACATGCAATCGACATACTTCGGCATCTCCCGGATCACATCACCGATGAACCCTTCCTCGTTGTAGGCAGGGATTACGACGCCAACCGTATGGTCCCGATACATCAGATCCTGTCGTAATAGACGCCGAGGTCCGTTAGATCACTTTCGATGACACCCTCGGAGTCAATAATGACGGCATCCCCTGAGAGCTCTCTAGCAACGCGGCCAAAATCCAGCTCTGTGTACTCGTCGTGAGCAGCTCCAAGGATAACTGCGTCATAGCCCCCAAACGAGAGGTCGGGCTGGACATCAATCTCAAACTCACCACGCATCGCGTCATCACGAGCATGCGGGTCGTGACCGACGACCTCAACATCATACTCTTCAAGATGTTCGATCGTTCCATCGATCGCTGATGTCCGAATGTCCTCAACGTTTGGCTTGTACGCCAACCCAAGCACCAGAACCCGACTCTCTTTGAGCACCTTTCCAGCTTGGTTGAGTCCCTTGATCGTCTTTTTCGCGACGTGTTTCGGCATATACTCGTTGACTTCGCGCGCCATCTCGATCAACTCGGGGTCAAAACCGTTCTTCTTCGACTGGTAAATAAAGAAGAACGGATCTACAGGAATGCAGTGTCCACCGACAAGTCCGGGCCGGTAATCGTGAAAGTTCCATTTTGTCCCAGCAGCCTCAAGCACCGCATTCGAGTCGATTCCGAGCCGGTCACACGCCACGGACAGCTCGTTAATTAGCGCAATATTCACGTCCCGTTGGACATTCTCGATACACTTGGCTGCCTCCGCTACCTCAAGAGACGGTGCCTCGTGGACACCCACCTCGACAATTGACTCGTACAACCGAGCGAGATCCGAAAGCGTCTCGTCATCTGACGCGCTCACGATCTTCACAACATTTTCGAGGCTATGTGCGTCGTCGCCGGGGACTAGCCGCTCGGGCGAGTATCCAACGGTGAACTCCTCACCCAATCGGAATCCTGACGCCTCCTCGAGTGCTGGTACGACGATCTCTCTTGTTGCCCCGGGGAATACTGTTGACTCGAGCACGACGGTCCCTCCCGGCGAGAGATGCTCGCCAACGGTCTTACTCGCTGCTTCAACGAAATCGAGGTTCGGGTCGTTCTCGTTGGTGATAGGCGTTGGGACAGTCACCACGACCACATCTGCATCCTCAATCACTGACGGATCCGTGTCAAACTCGATGTCCGACTCGTCGACAGCAGAGTCACCGACGTCCCCTGTCGGGTCTTCGCCCTGTCGCAACTGGTCGATTGTCGATGGCGAGATATCATACCCGCGTACAGTGTGGCCTGCTTGGTCAAACCCGACTGCAAGCGGGAGCCCTACATATCCTAAGCCGACAACACAGACCGTCGCTATTTCACCGTCTCGTTCCGCTTCAACCGTTTTTGTAGTTCCTAATTCGCTCATGTAGTATGTTTCCAAGCAATAGGGTAGGCGTCGAATTATAAGCGTCCTACCGAGTTATCAGCAACCCCCGGAACCTATTGACTGGGTAAATTGTCTCTTAACTGTATGTCTGTGTTCTCATACATAATGGTGTCGGGAATCCCTCGAAAATAATGCACTCCACAGACGGTTTCACCTACTGTTGAGTCACGCATAGTAAGAGAATAAAGAGGGCCTTAATGCCAGATACATCGGATAATATGCGGAACCAAGCCCCAATTCAGTCACATTCGTAGAGATCGGAGACTCCGTTTCGAATGGGAAAATCCACCAACGTGTGGCGTCCACCTGCCCGTGCAAGTCGTTCTAACCGCTGAAGACACTCTGCCCATTCTGCAGCGCACTCTTCGTGAAACGGCCAGCTATGCGTCTCCGAGTCTGGGAAGCGATCTGTTGGACCAACGGATATCGGCTCATCGTTAATCGCTTCAAGACACCATACACACATCGATTGCTCAGACTCAACAGCAACTCTACACTCGGTATCGGCCATACCCGAATTAATCAATCATCTCTGCAAGGTAATGTACTGACTACGCGATGGCAGCAACAACACACTACGTATTACCCGGTGTCAGGACTGAGGTATTTGATCTGCTCTGCCAGTAGACCTGCCTAGGAACACCACCGATAGATCTTTACCTGGCACCGACGGACCACGGCTTGGATGTCGACCACTCTCGGATCTCGGATAGCTGCACTCGGGATCTGTGTGGGGCTTCTCAGTGGGCTCTTCGTACTTGCTGGCGTGGGGTACCCAGCACCGCCAGACTCGGGCCCGAACCTCGCTGATCCTGACGTGTCACCGGACGAGTTTGCTGGCGAGCACGTCGAGACCGGTGGTGAAGTCATCGGAACTGATCCCGTCACCATTGAGATTGAGGACGGCACCAGAATCCAACGACTTCCCGTTGAGAATGCGCCGGATGTACATGTTGGGCAAGAGGTCATCGTCGATGGCACGCTCACCACGGACGGGACACTCGTCGTGAACCGGGACCGTGCAGTCGTCCGTGAGCCGTGGGAGACAACGTACATGTACGCAATCTCGGTGCTTGGGGCGCTATACGTTGCTGTTCGCATCCTCGATGGGTGGCGATTTGATCCGAAGGCGATCGCCTTCTCACCGCGCGACACACCGCTTCATACCCGCTATTTGTCGGAGGAAGACACGGATGGCTGATCTCTTCACCCACATTTTGTTTGGATACGTTCTCGGGATCGTGCTTTCGTGGCGGTACGAGTGGATCTCGTACCCATTCATCACAGCGGTGATGATCGGCTCAACGCTCCCAGATCTCAATCGAATCGATCTTGTGCTCCCCAGCGATATGATTTCCATACTCCTGGGGGTACCGTTCACGTGGAGTCCGCTCCATCGGGTTGGCGGCACGTTCCTTGTTGTGTGTATTGGTGCACTTCTCGTCCCGAACGCGTATCGACGTGTCGTGTTCGCACTCTTGTGTACTGGTGCTGCGTCCCACTACGCGCTCGATTTACTGTTGTATAAACCGTCTGGGATGACAAGTCCGCTCCTCTGGCCGTTCATGACACAGGGGATTGCCGTCGATGGGTTCTACCTGAGTAGCGATCGGTGGCCAGTCGTTGCTGCGATGGCGCTTGCTGGGCTTGTGTGGCTCATCGATCGACGGTGGATGTCCACTAATTCCTCGGACCAATAACGGATCACAGAATGTGCAGTTCGATAGTGAGAGCCGGTCGAGTCTTCCAAATGAGACCCAGAGTTGGGTTACTCCACTGTTACACTCTTCGCTAGATTCCGTGGCTTATCGATTGGCCGGCCTTTCTCGTTAGCGACGTGGTACGCGAACAACTGCAAGTACACGTTGGCGACCAGCGGCTCAACGATACCCACATCAGGCACGGGAAAGTCGACATCAAGTGTGTCGTACTCCGCATCAGCAGAGACACACCCTAGCGCGGGCGCGCCACGCGTCTGCGCTTCGGTGACGTTGTTCATCGTTTCGTTGGCCCGCGACCCCTCCGTTAACACCGCTAGCACGGGTGTCTCCGGCGTCACCAGCGCCAACGGTCCATGCTTCAACTCACCTGCAGCGAACCCCTCTGCGTGGTCGTAGGAGATTTCCTTGAGCTTCAACGCACCCTCTAAGGCGACAGGGACGCCAAGCGCTCGCCCAACGAAAAAGAACGCCTCGCTGTCTTGGTACGCTTGGGCTGCTTCCCGGACCTGTGGTTCCTCATCAAGCACCTGTTGCACCGCCCCCGGCAATCCCTGTAGGTTCTCCAAGACGGCACGCGCGTCGGCGGCTGCGAGCGCACCACGATCCCGCCCGATACTAACCGCAAGCATCGCAAGCGTCGCTACCTGCGAAGCGAACGTCTTCGTTGCCGCCACGCCAATTTCCGGGCCAGCCCGGATGAACGCGGTCCCATCAACTTCCCGCGTCACTGTACTCCCCAAGGTGTTCGTCACGGCGAACGTCCGCGCGCCCGCCTCATTCGCACGCCGCACCGCACCAAGCGTGTCGGCCGTCTCGCCGCTTTGCGTGACCGCAACCACGAGCGTCCGATCTGGGGTGCGACCGGCACCGAAATCGTACTCACTGGCAATTTCGACGGTCGCGCGCACACCGGCAAGCTCCTCAAACAGCTGCGCGGCATACCGACCGGCATAGTAGGAGGTCCCGCATGCAACAACCCGGATTTCTTCGACATCTGCAAGGAAGCCTGGTGGGAACGAGACATCAAGATCGACGTCCCCGGCGTCAACATCTAACCGGCCGGTGATGGTCTGCCGGAGCGCTTCAGGCTGCTCGTGAATCTCTTTGCGCATGTAGTGTTCGTAGCCGCCCTTTTCTGCGGCGTCAGCGTCCCACGTCACCGTTTCAATATCGCGCTCAACCCGTTCACCACTTGCGAAAATTTCGACACCGTCCTCCGACAGCGCCGCCACGTCACCATCTTCCAGATAAGTTACGTCGCGCGTGTGTTCAAGAAATGCGGTCACGTCGCTCGCAACGAACGACGCGTTCTCACCGCGGCCCAACACGAGCGGACTCCCGCGTCGCGCAACAATGATCTGATTGTCGTCCTCACGAACGGCACAGATTGCGTAGCTCCCCTCTAGTCGATCCTCGACGCGCCGGACTGCAGCCAGCAGATCGGCATCGGGGTCGGCTGCGAGCTCCTCCTCGATCAGATGCGGAATGACTTCAGTATCCGTGTCGCTCGTGAACTCGTGATCTGCCAGCTCCGCTTTGAGCGTCTCATAATTCTCAACAATCCCATTATGGACGACCGCGACATCACCCACACAATCAGTGTGTGGGTGAGCGTTCGCGTCCGTCGGCGGGCCATGTGTGCTCCAGCGTGTGTGACCAACGCCGTGCGTCGCATCCGCCACGTCAGGAATCTCCAACCCATCGACTGCACCTGACTGCTTCGCCACGGTGAGCCCACTCGATGCGCCCACAAGCGCCACTCCTGCAGAGTCGTACCCACGATACTCGAGATTCCGAAGCCCCTCGTGGATGATCTCACCAGTATCGTGCGTTACACCGCCGTCGCTCGCAACTGTCGGCGTCTGCCCACCACTTGCTTGCACGTACCCAATAATGCCACACATGATTACCCCCTCCGTACCGCTGCTCCCGCTGCAACGCGACTGTCGATCGTCACGCCCGCATCAGTCTCGACATCGTCGCCAACAACAGCGCCCGTTGTGAGTATCGCACCAGGGCCGATGGTGGTATTGTCTCCGACCACCCCACCCAACTCGATGTTGTGATGCACGGTGTCCTCGACGACTATTGTCGACGGTGTTCCCTCAATCGTCACGTTCGGTCCAATCCGTGCGTTGTTGGCGACAACGGCATCGCGCACCACTGCGCCAGCCCCGATCACCGCATCGGGGAAGACAATCGCGTTCTCGAGGACCGCATTCGATCCGATCGTCACGTTCCGGCCAACAGCGGTGTTCCCTCCAATTGTCACTGTCGGCCCCATGTGAACGCCGTCTGCCAGCACGACGTCATCAGCAATACTCACTGACGCGCTTTCGACGTGACTCTCGTTCGATGTTGTTGCTTCGGTGTCGATCAGACCGGCATTGACCGTCAGTAGGTCCCAGAGGTTCGAGACATCGAGCCACCGACCGGTGTATGTGATCCCGTTGACGCCATCGGTCTCATCGGCGAGCTCATTAAGCGTCGCTGTCAGCGCTAACTCGCCGTGTGTGTTTGTGTTCCGGATCGCATCGAAGATTGCAGGTGAAAAGCCGTAGACGCCAGCGTTGATTTGATTCGTCTCAACCGGCCCTTCAGGTTTTTCGACGATTTCAGTCACGCGCTCCCCATCGAACGCCACCACACCGTAGTCACGCGGTGTTTCAACTGTCGTGATTGCCATCGTGGGAGAGATGCCTTCACGTGTGGCATCGGCAACACGCTCGACGAGTGCCGCATCGACAACTCGATCGCCGTTGAGCACGACAAATGGCCCGTCAACCACTGGTTCGGCTTGGAGCACAGCGTGGCCGGTTCCGAGCTGGGTCGATTGCTCGACGTACTCGATCGTCACGTCCCACTCGTCGCCGTCACCGAAGTGGTTCCGGATACGCTCTTGGTGGTATCCGACAACGAGTGTAATGTGATCGAGGCCTGCCTCGGCGACCGCCTCAACAACATACTCGAGGAGTGGTCGGTTTGCCACAGGGATCATCGGTTTGGGCCGCCGATTTGTCAGCGGTTCTAAACGATGTCCCTCGCCGGCGGCGAGAATCACCGCCGTGACTGGTGCGTCGCTCATGTCAACTGCGTCACTCTCCTACACTGTAAAGGACATCGCTCTGATGATGAGCGATTCTGAACCACTCATCCAGATACAGTCGTCCTGTCGAGGTGAATACCCGCACTGTCCCCGCGAGAGAATATCAGTCAGAGAGCCGATCGCGCGTCAGAACCTCGCCGGGGTCTGTCGTTTCACCCGCGCCGATCCGGAGGCCAGCATTCAGCGACGTGTTAATCCCAGTCTTCGCGCCGTCGCCAACGATCACGCCGAGCTTCCGCCGGCCGGTGTCGACGCGGTCGCCCTTGACGGTCATCCGGACGGTCGCGTCGTCATGCCGGAGGTTCGCGACGTTCGTGCCCGCGCCGACGTTCACGCCACGTCCGAGCACCGAGTCGCCGACGTACGAGAGGTGACCGACCGATGCGTCGGCCATCAGCACCGAATTTTTCACCTCAACCGAATGGCCGACGTGAACATCCGGGCCGACAACCGTCGACCCGCGGATGTATGCGTTTGGGCCGACCTCCGCCCCCTCACGGATGACTGCTGGCCCTTCAACGTATGTGCCAGACTGCAGTCTGGCCCCCGCCTCGACAACGACCGGCCCGTACAGATGAACGTCTTCTTCGACGGTACCGGCGACGGCTTCGTCCGATTCCTCTAACTCTGCAAGCGCGAGTTCGTTGGCTTCGAGCAGCTCCCACGGGCGACCGACGTCGAGCCACGTGCCCTCGTAGGGGGCCACGTCGATTCGGTAGTTGTCGTCGAGCAGGAGCTCAATCGTCGTTGTGATCTCGTACTCGCCTCGCTCGCTCTCAGGCGTTCTGTCGATGTACTCGAAAACCGCAGGCTCGAACGCGTAACAGCCGACGTTCGCGAGATTCGTCGGTGGGTCGTCGGGCTTCTCGACGATTCCCGCGAGCGACCCGTCGTCGGCCGTCGAGAGCACGCCGTACGCCCGGGGGTCTGGAACTTCTGTCGCTGCGACCGCCATCCCCTCGGCCTCAGCGAGCGCTCGCGGGAGCGACGCGTCCACGACCACGTCGCCGTTGAGCAGCAAGAAGTCGTCGTCGACGACGGGTTCGACCTGTGCCACGGCGTGGGCCGTCCCAAGTGCCTTTTCCTGTTTGACATAGTGAACCGGTTGGTCCCGGTACGATTTGCCGATCGTCTCGCGGATCGCCTCGTCGCGGTAGCCGGTCACAACGACAAACTCGTCGACGACGTCGGCTGCGGTGTCGAACACTCGTTCGAGTAGCGACCGATCGCCGACTGGGAGAAGCGGTTTCGGGCGACGATCTGTCAAGGGCCGCATCCGGGTCCCGCGGCCAGCCGCGAGCACGACTCCGTACATGGGATGGGTCGACGGGGGGCCGGGGTTTATCGGCTGTGGTCGGCGACGGACCGATCGATGAGTTCGCGAGCCGTCTCGAACAGCTCGTCGGTGTCACTCTCATCGCGTGAGCGAAGCCGGGCCACTGGTGCGGTCGCCACCGAGACGCGCGCACGAAGAACCAGCCTGCGTCCGTCTTCACTCGGATCTCGTTGGGCATCAACATTCAGCATACACCTCTGCCGCGACCTCAGCGACGCACTTGATGATCGTCGATTTCGCGTTCATCTACACCGAATCCCGGCGGATATGGTACGTCGGAAGCTCGTCGACCATAGCGGCCAGCGACCCTTTTGCGCCAGCTAGCGCGGCCAGCGTACAGGCTGCGAGCGCGCTGTCCGGGCACCGCGTCTGTTCGGGACAGAACCACGCGCCGCTCGGCTCGCCGCCGAACACTACGTCCGGTCCCGTCGTTTCAGCGGCGACGTACGCGTCGCCAGCGGGCGTGTACGTCACCTCCGCACCGAACTAATCGTCGTCAGCGACCAACGTCGCCACTCTTCGCTCCTTAGACAGTGTACGAAACCTCTGTAACGTGGACAACGATCAAAGAGCGATCGGGAGAATTAACCAACATAGACACACTACCGAGCCTGATGTTGGTTAACAACTGTCGCTCTTATGTAGAACTGCAAAAAGACCCGAGAAAAAGACACTCAACCGCTGTCTCGATAGATCCCCCGGCGAGAGTGAGTGATCGAACGATACCGAAGGTGTGAGCGGCCTGTTCCAAGCCCTGTTTGGACAGGCCGCGGAACTTCCTCAGCCACGGCAGGACGATCGAAAATAGGCACTCAGTTCACGAACATCTTCTGGTTCCACCAGACGCTCGATGTCGTCAATCCCACAGACTCGTACACGGTGGCGGCGCTTGCACTTGGCGTGTTCTTCCTCACGGTGACTCTCGGCGATTACTGGGCATACCGAACTCACGAACGCACCACGACGACAACCGAACCAGGGCCACTCACAGCAGTCCGCTCGCTTGACACGCTCGTTCGGAGCGCTGGCCTCTTGGCGCCCATCTGCGGTATCGAGTTAGTTGGCGTTGGAAGTGTACACTCAGGCGTTGGCGGGGTGCAAGGGCTGTATCTCGGCGTTGGAACGGGGCGCGCCGATACTGGGGGCTCGCACTCGGCGGCCAACTCACTGTCGCGCCATGGGTCACCACCCGGCTCTCACAATCAGTGACGCGTGGCCTCGTCGTCCTCGGGAGTCTCGTTCTGATGATTGGTGGTGGAACACTGGTTGGGAGTCTCCTCCGGCACGGCCTGACAGCCCAGTCAGTTGTCATGGGCGGTGTCGGTGCGCTGCTGCTCGTGTTGGCCGTTGTAAGTGCGCGCTCGTCATTACGTGGTCGTATCCGGCTGACTCTTAACCAACACTAGCGAGCAAAGGCATCGACTTGTTGGTTAAGACGCTAGATAGCCACTTGTACAGGTGCACCCCAAGCACGAATGTAGACTCCCCAATAGCGTAACCGGTAGTATCAGCGGCAGCGAAGGCGTCGAGCGACGACGCGTGTCCGACCCATCGACACTGCCGCTGTACTCTCGAATAGATCCGCTTGGCTCAACCACGTCTTCCGACGCAGTCGACACCGCTCGGATCGAAGTCCGCTGGTTTGTGTATAAGCGACTACCCCGACTACTCTGGGAGTCTGTCTAGCAGTATTGCATATTTCTCCCGCTACGCACTCGTGGTGACGCTATCGGCGTCGTCGCGATTGATGAGCTCATAGCCGATATGACGTATCAGTCAAATAGATAGACATAAAAAACCACAATAAAACTAGGTAGTGTGGAGCCCTCCGCAGTCAGCGTATTTGGTATACTCGTCGGTGTTGCGGCGGCCGGTGTTGCCGCGGGTCCAGGTATCCGGACCGCGATCACACATCGTAGGAGTGATAATGGAATCGCATTCGGAATGCTCTCGGTCGGTGTCCTTATTTGGACTGTCGCTGGTGTATGCCAACTAGTTGCCCAAGAGGCGATTGTCCAGACGTATTTTTTGGTGTTGTCGCTTATTGGGGCGTCGGTAACAGCACTTGGTTGGTTCCTGTTTGCGAGTACAGCACGGAGTACCCCAGAGCGACTGAGTCGGCGATCGATTTATGTCGGTGTTACACTCGTGATCGGATTGAATATCGGACTCATCGTGACGATCCCGATACACGATCTGTATTGGAGTGGCGTCACCGGTGGTTCGATGGGGGCAACGAGGAGTGTCGTTGAGGCCGGCTACTGGGTCCACACGTTGCTGGTGGCTGGCTTGTGTTTAGCTGGCAGCTGGTTGTTTGCGAAAGTTCAGGGCAATCGACGGGATCGCATCCACGGTCTGGCGTATGCCATCTGTGGAATCACTGTTACCGTGACCATTCTGATGAGTAATTCGACGACACCGGGCTCTGGGATGCTCCCCCCGATTCTAGCAGCGGGACTCGTTTGTCTCGGAATCGTGCAAGCCACTCGATCGGGACGGACGGAGTCACGGAGGCGGAGCCTACAGCGCGGAGAGTCATGAGGACGAAGAAAACGAACTGCCGCAGGTACACTCGCGAAACGAACAGACCATGGCTTGCATAACGATCTCTAATACATCAAATATTAACGATAGGACCAGACTCCGCATCATCCTTAGGAGTTCTCACCGACCAGTATAACGAGTCCGTCTCGAATACGGCTGTCTAAGTAGTCGGCATCACCGGGAACGGGTGACTAGCTTACCGCCACCACCTGTGCAGTACCGCCAACTACACCCGAGATGATTTAGCATTACGCAGCAAAGGTGGAGGGCCCGATACGCTCAGAGGAGATCAACCAAGCAGCAGCTCAACTGTCGCGTTTCTCAAGGAGTGTGTCCACAATTTCAACGAGATGGATAAGGCTGGGCTCAATCTCACGATCAGCGACAGCCACGTATTCGAGGAACGTGTCGAGATCATCTTGCTCAAGCTTGCCGGTCAAAACAGCATCCACAATCGTCGTTTCCTCAGCTTCCACAATATTGATGACGTCACGATACTGCTCCGGACAGTCACGCGCGAAACAGGTGCCGGAACTCACGAGATTGTAGCTAAATATCTGTGTAGTGATATAGTTTTACATACAGATTTTGCTTGCGTGTCAGTACCTCCATGACCGCGTGACGCCGCCACCCAAATTGTCTTGTGGTGCCGCCGACCCGTGAGTTACGGATCGCGTTCAACGACGTCAGCAAACGCAACGTTGTCCCGGACCGTCTCAAGCTCAACGGTGACACGCTCACCAACAGTTGTTTCCGGGACGATCACGACGTAGCCACGGTCGATTTTTGCGATGCCATCGCCCTGTTCACCAATATTCTCGATCTCAACCTCTCTGGTGTCGCCCTCTGCCGCCGTCCACTTTCGATGTTACGCCTCACAGAAGGGCCCAACTCTCAGCGATGAGCACAGTGACGCGCAGTGGGCCACACGGTCAGATACAAACACCCTGCTGAGTGAGCCACAGATGACGGCAGTTCGTGCAGCGACTGGCTCCGTACCGGTTCAGTCGGAGGCAGCCGATCACTCATCGCTGTCTCCTGAATGAACGGCCCCACCCGACGCATTCACACCTGTTGCGTCGGCCCGACCGAAATACCTCATCAACTACTGACGAGTTGATCGAGTTCGTACAGTAACACCGGCAGAAACACCATCGCCAGCGTGAGAAGGGCTAACTCTGGAAGGAACTCACCAAAGTAATTGGCCTCAAGAATAATTGAGGTCTCATCGCGAACCCACATGGCGCCAAATAGGGCCCACAGCACACTCAGCGAAGCGATCGCTGCACTCAAAACGCAGATGGCGACAAGTCGGGTGAGTGTCATTAGGCTAGCCGCCGCAGGGGAAGTGGCGTGAGCACCAGCGTTTTTCGTCCGTCGACAGCAACTCGAGTAGACACTCCAGCGGACGCCAAGATTAGTCGAGCGGCCGATCTATTCCAATGCTCCACGATCACACTCGTTGTGTCTATCGGAATATCTCAAAGGTATATACAGCCTACTGGTAGTACGACAGGGACAATGGAACAGGGGCACCTCAATAATAACTCAGAAACTCCACCCTAGTGTCTGAGACGACGGACGCTGACAACCACGATAACGAGTAAGAAAACGCCTTGAACGGCAAACAGTGAGACTTGGTCGTCGGTGTTTTCACTGGAAGAGTTCTCGTTCGGCTCAATCACGTTATCGTCTGAATTACCTGTATCCGACGTCCCAGATCCATCTGATCCGTTCGTCGCCGCTCCATCGGTGCCATCAGTCGTGTTGTCTGTCTCCGACGAGGAGTCATCGTCGCTCGATAACGTATCCGAGTCTGAGGACATATCATCATCACTCGCCGTGTCATTCGTTTCGGAAGATCCGTCATTGCTGGACGACCCATCATTCGTTGAGTCATCCGTACCGCCTGTTCCACCATCCGTTGAATCATCCGAACCTGTGCCGTCATTACCGCCTGAGTCAGAGTTATCCGTACCGTCACTACTGGTTGTCTCTTGGATGGTAAGCGAGGAGCTCTCAAGCGCAAGCACTTCTTGCTGTCCACGGAATGTCTCGTCCCCGAGGGCTGCGACATTGACCGTATACTCGCCAGTCTCGAATTGATCGAGCTCGATGCTGGTTGTGTACGTCTCGTCATTACTGTGGTCCATCTCGAATGTCTGGGAGTGTGACTCATTCCAGACGACAACCTCAACGCCTGCTGGGGCTGCCGAGAGCTCGGTTGGTGTTACCTCTGCAGTGATGTCCACATTCTCGTCACGAGGTAGGTCTTCGGGATAATCGATAGTAAGGTCATAGCCGGCGATAACAACGGGCTGCATTTGTTCAGTTGCGCCCTCAAGCTCAATATTCAGCATGTATGTGCCGGGCGCGTACGACTCCGTCTCGAAAGTTGCTGTTTCCGATGTGCTAGGGCGGTTGACTCCTTTTGAAGCTTCAATCTGCTGGTCAGAATTATACAGGAGGAAGTCAACAGTAGTGAACTCCTCGTCGGGAAGTGTAACCTCGGCGGTGAATTCGTGGCCCGGATCCCGGACCGTGGTCGCGTCGATTTCATAGTTTTCGCCTTCGAACTCGATCGTTTCAGCCGGTACCGGTGTCGAGTCGTCCACGGTGAGCGTGACATGTGAGTCTGCACTCCCGGTCATGGCCGCACCGGCAAGGAGAATCGTTACGGCGAGAAAACAAAGGAGGAGAGACCGTCTGAAGCGGGGTCTAGAGGTGGGCATGGTGTGTGATTTCTGCTAAAACATATATTAATACTGGTGTTCGGATCCACAACGCTCGACCACTCACACAGATCTCAATCAGTATCTATGTATCACTGAGACAGTAGTTTCTGATCTGGCAGAGAACAGATGCGAGAGGGTAGTAATGTGGATAGTGTGCGAGTCTGTGAGATTAGAACGCCTCTAACACATTAGGAGCATGTTAAGCACATCTTTCGATCTTCGTCGTATTCATGACAAGTTTTAATCCGAGCGGCATCTATCACCAGATAATGCGCACGCGACCAATAGCCATACTTGTTGTATTATTGATGATCGGATGGCCACTAACAATCGTCGGGTCTGCCGCTGCTGTACCAGCTGACAACCCGGCACTGTCTGGGAACACTGTTGAGGCTAATTTCAACGAAGAGGGTGATGACCAGTTCACTAATGTGTCTGATGACCTTATTGTCTGGGAGCGGTCGTTCAAACCACTCCGTGCAGATACATTAGCGGACAGTGCTGGGACAGTCATAGAAAATCACGACCTCTATTTCCAAGATAACCGAAGTGGGGAATCTTTTGAAACGCGCGCAAATCGGCCTGAGACAGCAATCTTTGACAAAGGGGAAACTGTTCCAATTGAATTTGAAGATGTTACTAATGCTGACACATCAGAGTTTGCAAACCGTGATGCTCAAGTTATCGTCGCATCTTTCGACGAGAACAAAAACACGGCTGATGTCGCAAGTGCTGATCAGTTGAATGAAGTTATCTCACCAGCGCTTGATGGGGATCTGGCTCAACTTCGAACTGAGGCAGACGAACGAGATGTGACGTTCACTGTCGAAGACTACGAACTTAATTCGTCCGGTGAACTCAAGTACGATCTTGTGCCTGATACAGCCGGCCCGTACGCGGTGATGGTGGCGCTGCCACGGAGTGGCGATGGATTTAGCACAAAAGATGGCTTGCTCACGCTTCCCGGAGAAGCAACACTCGTGGGGGTAGAGACTGTGATGGTTCAGGATAGCGCGTCAAAGATTGGCGCTCCGGAACGGGTTGAGCCTGGTGATGATATTAACCTGAACCCGAGTACAGAGCTGGCGGGAAGCGATATCAACCACTCGGTCATCGTGTACGATGAAGAAGCGTTTCTCGATGAGGAAACGAATATTCGACTTGATGAGGATATTAGCAGTAGCCTGACTACCGAAGATATTGTCCTCGAACACTCGATTGCACGCGTTAATGGTGTTGGTGAGATGACTGACTCTGGGACTATCTTTGGAACGAGTGTCTCACAGCGAACTGTGACGGGCACCGTCGCACTCGCTGATATCGTCGATCAGCTATCGACCGAGACGGACGTAGACATCAATCGCGAGACTATCGGCTCCACAGAGTTAGACGCGTCTGGCGTAGTGAAACCGAATGCTAATGCAGATACGGACCTGACGGTCCAGACGTACGGCAACTGGTCTGAAGGCACCTATCGGATTGTTCACGTGGCAGAAAATGGGACCGTGCAAGGAGTCGCCACTGCAACGGACACCATCACAATTCGAGAGCGTACCAGCACTGGTGGCGGTAGTAATGACGACGATGATGACGACGATAGCGATGATGACGGTGATGGTGACGTTGGAGACGTCACACCGCCAACTGACGGCCAACCGAACGTAACAGTCATCCCGCGTGAGCGCGGCGCATCCGTGTCTGTACAGAATATCCCGGCAAACACGCCGACTCGGATCGGTGTCGGCAGTAATGTGACGAGCAACGGTGCAACAGTTCGGAACTTCACGGTGGACTTCGCCCAAAACCGTAGTGAATTCAATCTTGAGGTGGACGCGAGCGACCAGCCGCCAGCAAACGTGCCGGAACCAAGTGCTGGCGAGCCGATCTCGTATGTCGATATTGATGCAGGCAATCTTACTGACGACGACTACAACAGTGTCGAGTGGGAGTTCACTGTCGACCAAGAGCGACTCGATGAGCTTGACCGCTCACCCGAGAGTGTCCAACTGAACCGTTACAACGAGACGAGCGGCGAATGGGAATCCTTCGAGACTACCCATGAGGGTGGTGACGAATTCACGGCCACCGTCCCTGGCTTCTCCACATTCGCGTTCACGACAACCGCGGTCGATGACGGGACCGACGACACGGATGGAGGTAGCGATGACGGGACCGATGGCACGGGTGGGGACAGCGATGGAACCGGCGACAGTGACGGCACAGCCGGTGACGGCACCGATGGAGGTGACGGAGATGGACCTCCGGTCGGGATTCTCGTGCTCCTGCTCGTGCTCGCCGTTGTAATCGCTGTTGGCGTCGGGCTGTATCAATCACAACAGGAGTGACCGTGACACCAGCGGACGTATCGCGGTAACGCACTCCGACGGACGGGTTTTTATTGGGTTATTGTTTATTCCACATTAATGACGCCGCCCTCCGAGATATCTCCTGCAGTTGTATGTTCTGAAGTCACGCGACAATATGCGGACGGTGGTGGAATTGTGGGTGCCGGCGGGCCCACGGTAACGGCACTCGATGCCGTGTCGCTGTCTGTCAGCGCTGGCGAGGTAGTCGGGATTGCGGGACCCAGCGGCAGCGGGAAATCCACGCTGTTACACTTGCTTGCAGGGCTCGATACCCCAACTGCTGGCGCTATTACAATCCGGGGAACGGATATTGCATCGCTTGGAGGGCGCAAGCAGACGCGGTTTCGTCGCGATAATATTGGGATGGTGTTTCAACGGTTTCACCTGCTGCCAGCGTTGACCGCTCGTGAGAATGTGGCGCTCCCACTTGTCCAAGCCGGTGCCAAACGGCGAAAGCGCCGCAAACGAGCGAGCGAGTTGCTCGCGGCGGTTGGACTCGCCGACCGTGAGAGCCACCGACCGGGTGCGCTGAGTGGCGGTGAACAGCAACGTGTCGCCATCGCGCGGGCGCTGGCAGCTGACCCAGCGGTAGTTATTGCGGATGAGCCTACTGGCGAATTAGATCGGGACACCGGCGAGCAAGTACTCGATCTGCTTACCGATATCAGCGACGACCGTGCAGTCGTCGTGGCTTCCCACGACGAGTACACGCTTGAGCGGGCAGATCGAGTCATTAACCTGCTGGATGGAGTGCGTCAGTAATGTCACGGTTAAGCCAACTCATAGGAGTGATCGGGCTTGGAGTACGCCGGGTGGTGGGCCGGCTCCGCGGCGCTGCGCCGGGTCGCATGACCGTCTGTATTCTCGGGGTTGCTGTCGCGGTTGCGCTATTAGTTGTTGTCACTGGAATCTCTCTGGGTTTGGCAAACAGTACGACTGTTGAAAGCGAGGATATCGATTATTGGATCGTACCGGACGAAGGCGGCTCTGGCAGCGTACCGCTTGAAGCAGAAGGGGCCCGCCTCAGCCAAGTTCACGAGGTGACCGCCGAACTCAGGCGTGATGACCGCATCGACTATGCATCTCCCGTAGTGTTACAGCCGCTCCAGTTGCGGAACCCAGCGACCGGCGAGCAGGAATATGTTATTGCGGTCGGTGTGATTCCAACTGAGGAGCAGCGGCGGGTCGCAGACATGGAGATCAGCTCGTTAGATACCGCGTACAGTCATTACGCTGACGGCACATACGACGGCGAGTGGTCAGGCCAATTCGTGGCGGCACCGAGTGTCGCTGAGCGATTAGCGCTCACACAGGGCGAGACGGTCACCGTCAGCAACGGCGATCGGTCCTTGACCGTCACCGAGATTAACGACCGTGAGATGGCTGCTGGCTTTGGTGAAGTGCCAGCAATTGCAATGCCACTCGCAGAGTTACAGTCGCTCACGGGGCTTGACCGCGCCGATCAGGCTGATCAGATTCTCGTGAGTACGACCGATCCGGCCGTTGAGTCAGATCTCGCGGAAATCTACCCGCAAACCGATGTTGTGTCCCGGGCAGGAATCAGTGGGGTTGACGCAACGCCAACGAATCTCCCGATCGCAATGGCACTTGCGGCCACGCTCGTGGCGGGTGGCATCGGGGTGGCGTTCGTCGCCACGATGATGGGGCTTGAACTGACAGCCGGACGCCGTGAGCTGGCGGTGCTCAGTGCCGTTGGGTTCTCCGGTCGCACCAGAGCCTTGGTCGTGGTCTCAGAGACGGTGACGGTGGCTGTCCTCGGCGGTATCCTCGGTGCGGGACTCGGTGCGCTCGCAATCGTGGGTGTCAACGCTGGCGTGGCCTCAGCGATTGGTATCCCCTCGTTAGCCACCATCACGCCGGTGTTGATCGGGTATGCACTCGTCGCCGCTGTCGCTGTGGGTGTGTGTGCGGCCCCGTACCCGTTGTATCTAACGAGCCGTACGAACACATTGGAGGAGCTCACCCGATGAGCCGGCTTCGAGCGGCCGCCGGCGTGGTGTGGATTGCACTCCGCCAACTTCGCTCGGATCGGATGCGGACCGTGCTTGCGGTGATCGGCGTTGCACTCGCTGTGTTATCAGTTACCCTGCTCACGGGGGTTGGGGCCGGCGTGGTTGCCACTGGCAACGAGATGTTTGATCAGTCGGGCCAGGATTTGTGGGTGACTGGTGGGCCGATCGAGATTGCGCCCGGATCGGTCGGCGGCTTCCAAAACCCGATTCCGAATGCTCACCCGCTGGCAGAGAATATTAGCGCGCACGAAGACGTCGACGCAGCCGTCCCAATGGCATTTCAGGTGGTATATGTGAGTACCGACGGGGAAGAATTCACCACAACAATGGGAAGTGGAGTGCCAGGTGGCGGCCCCTCAGTTGCTATCGAGAACGGGGAGGGGTTCACCGGTCCAGACACCCACTACGCTAACGGGACATACGAGGGGAATATGACCCACCAAGCGGTCATCTCACCGTCGATGGCTGCCGAGTACGATCTTGAAGTGGGAGATACCATCTATCTTGGCGGGACAGTCGCAAACGCCCGCGAAAATGAGTTTGAGGTGGTTGGAACTTCCCCAACCTTCGAGAACTTCCTCGGCACCGGGACCGTAACCACCCGGTTGAGCGAGCTACAAACGCTTACTGGCAACGCCTATGATGATAGTGCGACGCTGATCACGATCCGAACAACGACCGGTGCCGATCGAGAAGCGGTGCGGGATGACCTTGCCGCACAACACCCGGAGTACACGTTCCGCACGAATCAAGAACAGCTTGTCTCACTGCTCGAACGCCAAGCCGTCGTGCTTGCAGCGGGGGCGAGTCTCGTCGTTCTCGGGATCGTTGCCGGCGGTATCCTCTCGTTGAACCTGTTGTTATCGCTTATTTACGTGCAACGGCAGCCGTTGGCGGTCCTACGGGCTGTTGGAGCGACCAGACGAAGTGTTGTAGGCGTGGCAGTCGTCCAAGCCCTGACAATCGCCACGATCGGGTATCTGCTTGGGGTCGGTGCGACACCACTATTAGCGATGTTGCTTGACCAGATCGCGCTCACCGTTACCGGGTTTGAGGGGCTCGTACAGGTGCCACAGTACGCGTACCTCGCCGGTGCTGGTGTCGCGTTCGGCTTTGCACTGCTTGGTGGCATCACCGGCGCATGGCGGGTGACGCGGGTAACGTCAGCGACTCAGCTCGTTCGGTGAACGGCAGTGGGCGCTCAATTCAGCTAAGCAGTCGGGATGCCAGAGGATATTACCCTTCACACCAACTACTGAACTGAATGAGTACCCGGCGACGGCAGCGGTTCATTTACGCGCAGCTCGCGTGGATGCTGGGAGCGATTATGTTGCTTGCAGTGCTTGGCTCGCTCTCCCTCGAACTCGTGTTTGTGCTGTCGCTGATCGGCTTTCTTGTCGTTGTTGAACTCACGGCACCGTTTAATATAACGCCGCGGTGGCGACGTCGCTTGCTGCCAATTATTGGGCTTGGACTACTCGGCTTCGGCGTGATCGTGATCCGACGCATATTAGCCATCTTGCCACCGGGATTAATCTAATGCGGCGGCCACCGCTCCCCCGTCTTCTCCTATATGCACTTACCGCCACCCTGCTGTGTGCGGTCGTAATCGCCGCGAGCACATCAGGCGCAGCCTTTGGAGCGTACAATCCGGCGTGGGACGGGACCGCAAACCTCCGTGATACTGCGGCGTCACACAGCGAGACGACCATCTCACTTGATGGAGAGGCGTACACCACGGACCAGCCGGATCAGACGCTGGCCGTCGTGCTTGCGCCAACGACCCCGTACGACACTGGAGATGCAGCCTCGATGCGCCAATTCGTTGAAGACGGCGGGACACTGCTCGTCGCCGATAACTTCGGACCGACCACAGACGATCCCCCGCACGGGAATACTCTCCTAGAAAATGTGGGTGCAACGGCGCGGTTCGATGGCACGTTGCTCCGTGATGAGCGCAACTACTATCGATCACCGGCACTGCCGATTGCCCAACCAGTATCTAACCACCCGTACACGACAGGAGTGAGCGATGTGACGCTGAACTACGGAACCGCAGTGGTTCCGAACGACGCTGAAACACTTGTTCGAACCTCGGCGTTTGCGTATCGTGACATCGATCGGTCCGAGGATCTTAGTGGTGACGAGGAATTGGCACGCTATCCGGTTGTGACCGTTGAATCGGTAGGTGATGGGCAAGTCATTGCGGTGAGCGATCCGAGTATCTTCATTAACGCCATGCTCGACCGGGAGGGGAACACAGCATTCGTCACCGCACTCGCACAGGCACATGAGCGAATCATCTTTGATTACTCGCGAAGCGGTAGTCAGCCACCAGTCTCAGTCGCGCTACTGGTACTCCGAGAGACACCACTACTACAGGCGCTGGTCGGTGCGATCGGCGTTGCGCTCGGTTGGGGCGTCGTAGCCCGGCCGGCCGGTCTCAAACGAGGGCGGGACCGACTGGCTGCAGCTGTGCCAGTCCGAAATGCTGAGACGGACACCAGTTCGACACACGAAACTCAACAACCGACTCCCACAGAGGCCGAGCTCCTTGCATATTTGCGTGCGGAGTATCCGGACTGGGACGATGATCGCTTACAGCGAATTGTAGCAGACATTATAGCGGAGGAGCCAGCACCTACTGATAATGAGTAGTCCGGCCGCGCTGTATGAGTCGATTCGAAGTGAGGCTGGGAAGGTTGTTGTCGGCAACGAAGATGTCTTAGAGGGATTGACTATCTCGTTGTTGACGGGGGGCCACGTGCTCCTTGAGGGTGTCCCCGGAGTTGCCAAGACGACCATCGCCAACACGTTCGCGACGACGCTCGGGTTGACGTACAGCCGGATCCAGATGACACCAGATATGGTGCCGGCAGACGTGATGGGAACCAACGTCTACCGGCAAAACACCGGCGAGTTTGAACTCAAACAGGGGCCAGTGTTTGCAAATCTCGCAGTGGCAGACGAGATCAATCGGGCTACCCCAAAGACACAGAGCGCCCTGCTCGAGGCGATGCAGGAAGGCACGGTGACAATTGATGACGAAACATTAGCGCTGCCAGACCCGTTCATGGTCGTCGCTACACAGAACCCAATCGAGATGGAGGGCGTGTTTGAGCTTCCAGAGGCCCAGCGAGACCGGTTCCAACTCAAATACGTCGTTGAGCTGCCCGACCATGATGACGAGCGCGAACTACTCGATCGCTACGACCGCGATCCGGCATTTGCAGCTGAAAGTGTCGAGCCAGTGGTGGACACAGAGACACTCGCAGCCGCGCAAACCGCGGTCAACGCGGTCCACGTCGCAGATCCCGTCAAAGAATATATTCTCGAGATTGTGGCGGCAACCCGCAATACACCAGAGATTCAGCATGGGGCGTCACCGCGTGCCACTCTCGGCTTCTTATCGACGGCCAAAGGCCGGGCAGCGATTCACGGCCGTGAGTACGTGATCCCCGACGACGTGAAAGCGCTTGGCCGCCCGGTATTACGACACCGGCTCATTCGGACGACGGACGCCGAACTCTCGGATACGTCTGTCGCCGAAATTCTCGATACAATCTTTGAACAGGTTAATCCACCGGGAAGTGACGCCGAGCTCGCACAGGCTGTCTCGCAGGCGGACTAGTTTTCGGCTGTGGCGGCCTCTGGCGATGCGGTGTCGGACTGTGTTGACGTCGCTGATGGGTCCCACCGATACGTGACCACCGGCGGGCTTGTGTCGTCAACCGTCGTCCGCACCGGTGTGTCAAGCCCGACAGCAAGACCAGTAGCGAGCAGCGACGACACCGGATGGTCGATCCGGTCAATGCGGCCGTACGCAAGTCCGGTGAACTCAACGGTCACGCGGCCACCGGCGGCATCGACGCTTGTGTCAATTCCATCAGCAAGCTCAAAATTCTCGACGAGTCCCTCTGTGAGTTGATCGACAAGCGATGATGGTGTCGTCGCCAGCGGCGTCGTCAGCGATCGCCGAAACTCCTCGAGGAGTGGCCCACCAGTCGGTGTTAACGCAATACCCGGATTATCATCTGGGTCGGTCACGAATAGATTGGTGAGTTCATCTGTGGACGGAAGCGGCTGATCGGCCGGCTCTGGGAGATCGGCAGTCGACACGTACAGCCGTGGGGAGTCGGCTGGGATATAGATTGGAGTGCCCGCCAACCCCAGTTCATCTCGCATCGCGTCACGATCCGCAGCGAGCGCGTCGAACACGCTCCCGCTCACGGTTGCGGCGATGAATCGTTCTGGCGTAAGCGCGTACGTAAGGATCCCACCGAACACACCAGTTCCGCCGAGCGCAAGCAGGACGGTCCGTGCATCAGGAAACACCACCCCAGCAGCGATACCGAACAGGCCAACAACGACAAGGCCAATCGCTGAGCGACGGTAGGTCTGCTGTTGCGAGCGGAGATACTCCTCGCGTAGTTGGCGGTTTCGCTCACGGAGAAGCTCAAGCTGCACCGTGAGTTCCTCGCGAGAGTCCGCATCCGAGTCACCGGCGGCTGTGGTCGTCTGTGTCGGCGGCGACTGGTCTGTAGATGGTGCGCTCATTGGTTTGGAGAGTCCGACACGAGGCCAAGCATCACGCGTTCGTAGCGGTGAAGGGCATACATCATGAGTACAACGGTTCCCGACACGACGACCGTCACGGCTGGGAGCGACCAGACAGTGAGCAGTCCATATGTGACGGTAGCGATCACAATACCACCACCAGCGGTCGCTGCCAGCACGCGGCGGCCGGTTGGAGCCCCCACTGCGGGGTCGACAAGCACCGCCATGAGGCCGACCGTGCCCAGCGCGTAGACGAACGGGTCACCAGCTGAGCCAACAAGCAGGCTAGCACCGCCAACCCCGAAGGCGACGGGCGCTGGGGCTACTACTCCGATCCCAACAACACCGAGCCCGATGAGGAGGCCAGTCCACCCAGCAAGCAGCGCGAGTGCTGCTACGACGAGCGCCAGTCCGACCAGCCGAACCGGGCGTCGGAGGCGGCCGCTCCAATCCTGTTGGGTTGTCGTCTGCGGCGGCTGCGGGTGGTCATCAGCAATCATGAACGGCCCCCCGAGCGCTGACCATCGGATCGATTATCTGCGAGCAGCGTCCGCAACTGGTCGCCTGGTGCCACCTCGAGTGCTGTCACGCGAGGATGAGAATCAAGATCGCGCCGTAGGTCCTCAAACGCGGTGTAGGCGTCGTACGTGTCGTCAATTGTCTCGAGCTCTGGTTGCTGAAAGAACACAGTTGGCACAATCAACACGAGTACGGATCCACCATCCTGGGTCGCTATTTGAACGCTTTCACGCAGCCGTACGGGGTCAGCGTCGGTCGTCACCAGTACGAGCCACACCCCTGCGCCGAACCGTGTTCGTGCCCGGTGAACGGCGTCGACGAACGCGTCATCACGCACCGCGTCAACAGCCGTGGCTGATGCTGTCGCATACGGCTGTAGCGTCGCTTTGGCCGGGGTATCAGCTGCCACCCTGTCGACAACCGTCTGAACACGGTGGCCGGGCGCTGATCGGTGTGTCGTCGACGTCGTGGTCGGGGTCAGCCCGAGCAGCGTCGAGCGGACTCGTGTGTACGTTGTCGGGGTGCTTCCGGCCGCGATGGTCTCTGTGAGGCCGTCATCGCCAACCGTCCAGAGACTCAGCGGATCGGTGTGCTCGGCGGCACTGGCGGTCATCCCAAGGGCTGCCTCACGAATGTACTCAAGTGGCGTCTCCGCGGTGCTGCTGGCATCGGTATGGGCGCGATGGTCAACGAGCAGCGCAGTGTGTCGATCCGTTTCGCCCTCCGTCTCTCGTACATATGGTTCCCCCAGCCGTGCCGTCGATTTCCAGTCGATATTCATCGCCGCTTCCCCGGGCACATACTGGCGGAGGTCACGAGTGGTAATCCCGGGGCCCGGCTGGTCAGTAGCGTGGTCACCAAACGCGTTCCCGTACGATTGCCCGCCTTTGCCAACGTGGACCGTTGACGTCTGTGGGAGCACTGTGAGTTGTGGCTGTGGGCCTGCTGGGAGGTGCTCTGTGTAGAGGCCAAGCGAGTCACCGAGCGTGACCGTCGGGGCCGGCAACGAAAATTCACCGGCGACAGTGGCATGCAGTGGGATCGTCAGTGTTGCGTCAGTCTGGCCGGGATCGAGCGTGATTGTTGTGGCGTCGGTTGTGCGGGTAACTCCGGCAGGAAAGGTGGGTTCGATCTGTACGGTGCCCACAGCAGTCTGTGCTGGTCGATGTACACGCAGCGTCGCCGTCGTCGGTGTGTCGACGTGTGTTGTCGCAGGATCGAGCGTATACTCGATATCCAGGTGCGTGGTGGTCTCGTGAAACGAGTGTACAGCGACCCAAGCGGTCGCAAGCAACCACGCACCGATGCCGACGACACCAACTAGCGCAACAGGTTGGGTAGCACCGACCGCAAGCAGAGCAAAAACGACACCGACCGCTGTCGTCGCCCAGAACAGCCGGGTACCCTGCATCACTAACCCGGTAGCCACCAAGCAAATTGAACCTTTCCTTCAGCTAGTTGTAGGGTGGTTTCTGCGTCCGCAGATGGCACGTCGAGACTGTCGCGACAGCTGACAACACGTATTTACGTCCCGACAGCCGTACGACGCATGTGTCACGCCTTCCGCACCCATCATCTATTCTCACGCTTGTAATGGTGCTGGTGCTTGCGGTCGGCCTCATGACTGGTAGTGCGGGCGCTGTCGAACCGTCTGTCTCGGCACAGGACATTAGTGTCACGAGTACGGTCGCCGGTGGTAACCTCACGGGAGAGAATACAACGACTCCACACGAGGATCCGGAGACTGTCGCTGAAGATGGCGACACCGAGCAACTTGCATCTCACTTATCAGGGCGATTAGGAACGCTCCTCGGGGGAAGTACACAGAATATTAGTGCCGCAGAGTACGACCAAGCACGATCACTCGTTGGTGATGAGTACGACGAGGTTCTCAGCCAGTATGTGACGGTCGCTGGCGAGACGGGGCAGGAAGATTCGGCCCAATCTTTCGCCACCGTGCAAAATGACACGGCTGAGCTCATCGAGCTGCGTGAAGAGTTTGATAGTACTTATGCGGAGTACGAGGAGGCTGTCGCCGAGGGGGATACCCAGCGTGCACGGCAGCTCGCCCGTGAGCTTGCACGTCTCGCAACGGAGATCGACGGGGTAGCAGTGCGGCTTGATGAGAATCTCGAGAATATCGAGAATGCGACCGGCAGTGATCTGAATTCTGTTCAAAGTGATATTGAAACGGTACAGTTAGAAACGAGAGAGACGTCGAACGCAGCAACACAGGCCGAGCTGACGACGACA